>NZ_RZTC01000069.1:6793-37459 GCF_004023165.1 Mesorhizobium sp. M7A.F.Ca.MR.176.00.0.0
TGAGCGCCCGCGTGTCGGTGTCTCGGCCCGAGCCCGGGCTCGACGTGTCGCCCGATATCGCCCGGCTGAGGCAAGAACTCGCCGCGATGCGGTCTCTGGCACCTGATGCACCGCACCACTTCCTGACGGCCAGCACCCATGCCGGCATCGACGATGCGATCACCGCTTACGCACGCGACAGCATCGCCGGCTCTGCCGCCGGCACGGCCGTGAGCCTGTGCAATCGCATCCATCGCGATTTCACCTATGACGGCGAAGCGACAACGGTGCGGACCCGGGCCAGTGATGCCTTCAAGTTGAAGCGCGGCGTCTGCCAGGACTTTTCACACATCATGATCGCCGGCCTGCGCGGGCTCGGTATTCCGGCCGGCTATGTCAGCGGCTTCTTGCGCACCATCCCGCCGAAGGGCAAGCCCCGGCTGGAAGGCGCCGATGCCATGCATGCCTGGGTCAAGGTCTGGTGCGGGCGCGATGCGGGCTGGCAGGAATTCGATCCGACCAACGGCATGCGGGCCAGCAACGACCATATCACCGTCGGCCACGGCCGCGACTATTCGGACGTGGCGCCGATCGTCGGCGTGCTCAAGACCACGGGGGGACAGGTTGGCGAGCAAGCTGTCGACGTCATTCCGGTCGTGCTCGAAAGAGCCTGAAGCAGGTCGTACACGCAGCGGTATTTGCGCCGCAATTCGGGATGGACAAGACTGCTTCTCAAATACCGATGCGGCCGCTAGTCTGTATTCGTTTCGGGGTGACGGTAGTTGTATCCTCAAGCGCATGGCGCGAGGTTTTGTAATTGAGAGCAATCAGCGTCGTCATTCCTGCCTGTAACGCGGCGGCGACCATTGCTGCAACGCTGGCATCGCTACGCAGCGAGGCCGAGATCATCGGCGAGATATTGCTGGTCGACGATGCGTCGACCGATGGCACGGCAACCATCGCGCGGGAGGCCGCGGCACAACTCTCGTTGCCGCTGCGCGTGCTGTCGGCCAAATGCCGCGATGCAGGCGGTGCCCGCAATTTGGCGCTGGCCGAAGCGGTCTATTCCTGGGTCTACCTGATCGATGCCGACGACCTGCATCTGCGGGGCGGGTTGCGCGCACTGCTCCGCAAGGCCCGGGAGCAGCCGGAGGCCGACATGATCGTGGGTGCCTACCGGCGACGGGTGAACGGCCAGGACCGGCAGATCAAGATGCCGAACGGCTATCAGGCTGCGTGCCTGGCAAATGCCTCGGCCTATGTGAAAGGCGACATACGTTCGGTCGCCGTGGGCAGCGTTCTGGCATCGCGGACCCTGATCGGCGAGACGCGGTTCCCCATCGGAATGGCCTATGACGAGGACACGCTGTTCTGGGCACGGCTGATGAGCAAGGCATCGCTCGCCATGGTCTCGCAACCTGTCATGGTCTATGAGGTTTCGCCGGTACGTTCCGATGACCGCTTTGCCCTCAACCCGGTGCGGCGCTTTCTGGACTGGCGCCGGGAACTGCGCACACTCACCGACTGCAACATCCCGTTGTCGGCGCTCAAGGCCAGGGAAGGGCTTGTCGCCCTCAAGATCGCCCGGGTCCACTATGCGCGCGGCGATCTGAGCACCGCGGCGCGCTTCCTGGCGGTAGCCGCGGCCGCGCCGAAGCGGCGCTCAGAAGCTTGGCGCTGCCTGCGCTACAGGTTCAAGCTCGCGGCGCGGCGGCGTTTGTCGGCGCCGCCGATCAAGCTGCAAGGCGCTCTGTAGGCGCCGGCCAGCGCGATATCGGCGCGAGGCGCTTTTCGGACGGCGGGTGGAACCAGGGGTCGGCCAGTGGCTTATCTACGGAATTCGCGTGGAGCCGACATGTTGCAAAAATCCGGATTGTCGCCCGGCCGACCGGCTGGCGAGGACGCTGTATCGCCAGATGGTGCGCCCAAAAACGGGGCACAAAGCTCGGCCGACCATGCGTCGCTTAGCTATGTCAGTGATGCTGAGCCCGGTATCCGGCGGCTGAAAACAGGCAAGGGGTTCTCCTACAAGGGACCGGACGGAGGAACAGTTTCGGACACTACCAGGGCCCGAATCGAGGCGATCGTCATTCCGCCGGCCTGGACGGATGTGTGGATTTCGCCGGACGCGGACGGCCATATCCAGGCAACCGGCAGGGACCAGCGCGGACGCAAGCAATATCGCTATCATCCGCAATGGGCCGAAGAGCGCGATGGTGCCAAATATTCGAGCCTGGTTGCTTTCGCCGAGAGCCTGCCGGACCTGCGGCACAGGATCGACAGCGATCTGCGCCGTCGTGGTCTGCCGTTCGAGCGTGTCGTCGCCGCGGTCGTCTGGCTGCTTGACAACACGATGATCCGGGTCGGCAATGCCGCCTACGCCCGCGACAACAAGAGTTTCGGGTTGACCACGTTGCGCGACCGGCATGTGGATATTGTCGGTTCAAGCCTGCGCTTTGCCTTCAAGGGCAAGTCGGGCAAGGAGTGGAAGCTGAAGCTGGTCGACCGCCGCATCGCCAGGATTGTGCGCGGCGCGCAGGACCTGCCAGGCCAGAAGCTGTTCCAGTATCTCGATGAGGACGGCAACAGACGGCCGGTCCGCTCCGAGGACGTCAACCGCTATATCCGTGAGGCGGTCGGCGACGCCTTCAGTTCGAAGCATTTCCGCACCTGGGGCGGCACCATTCACGCCGCGTCGCTGTTTGCCCAAACGGAACTGCCGCAAAGCCAGGCGCAGCGAAACAGGGCGATGAACAGCGTCATCGACAAGGTTGCCGAGCGGCTAGGCAATACGCGTGCCGTCTGCCGCAAATGCTATATCCATCCGCAGGTCTTCGAAGCGTGGTCCGAGGGGCGGTTGCTGAATGAAATGGCGCAAGCCAACAAACGCAAACGCTCCATCGATGGTCTCGATGACGAGGAAGCTCTCGTGCTGCGATGGCTGAAACTGGGAGAAAGCTGACCGGCGCGGCTGGCCGTGGCCAAATCCGTCCACATCTGGATTTTTTTATCGACGTCGTGTCGGGATCGGTCTTACTGTTTCGTCCTTTGACAGAGAAAAGGACCAGCCATGCTCTACGCAATCCTCTGCTATGCCTCCGAAGATGTAGTCTGCTCCTGGAGCAAGGCACAGGACGACGAGGTCATGGTCAATCTCCTCGACGTTCAGGACAAGTACGCCAAGGCTGGTCGGCTCGGCCCGGTGGCACGGCTTCTGCCGACGACCGCCGCGACGACCCTGAGAAAGGTCAAGGGCGAATCGGTCGTCATCGACGGGCCGTTCGCCGAGACCAAGGAACAGTTCCTCGGCTTCTACACGCTCGAATGCGCCGATCTCGACGAGGCGGTGGAGTTCGCCCGCGAGCTTTCCGAAGTCAACCCGAGCGGCGGCTCCTATGAGATCCGGCCGGTCTCGATCTTCAATCCCGCCAAGGTTTCCGCATGACCGAAATGGCCTGGATCAGCTCCGCGATCAGCGCCGCCCGCCCGCAGGCGATGGGTGCGCTGCTGCGTTATTTCCGCGATCTCGATACGGCGGAGGAAGCTTTCCAGGACGCGTGCCTCAGGGCGCTGAAGAACTGGCCGCAGAACGGGCCGCCGCGCGACCCGGCGGCGTGGCTGATCTTCGTCGGCCGCAACAGCGGCATCGATGCGGTGCGCAAGCGCGCCAAGCAGGCGCCGATGCCGGAGGAAGACCAGGTTTCGGATCTGGAGGACGCCGAGAGCGATATCGCAGAGCGGCTGGACGGGGCGCACTACCGCGACGACATATTGCGGCTGCTGTTCATCTGCTGCCATCCTGATCTGCCGGCAACGCAGCAGATCGCGGTGGCGCTGCGCATCGTCTCCGGTCTTACGGTCAAGCAGATCGCGCGCGCCTTCCTGGTTGGCGAAAGCGCCATGGAGCAGCGCATCACTCGCGCCAAGGCGCGCATTGCGGACGCCGGCGTGCCGTTCGAGACGCCGGGCGCGGTCGAGCGGTCGGAACGGCTCGCCGCCGTCGCCGCCATGGTCTACTTGGTCTTCAACGAGGGCTATTCGACCAACAGCGGCGAGGCGCCGGCCCGCGCACCGCTGTGCGAGGAGGCGATCCGGCTGGCACGGCTCCTGCTGCGGTTGTTCCAGACCGAGGCGGAGATCATGGGGCTGACGGCGCTGTTGCTTCTGCAGCATGCGCGCGCACCGGCCCGTTTCGACGAGAGCGGCGAGATCGTGCTGCTCGAAGACCAGGATCGCAGCCTGTGGAGCCGCAAGATGATCGATGAGGGGCTGGCGCTGGTCGACAAGGCGCTACGCCATCGCAAGCCCGGCCCCTACCAGGTGCAAGCGGCGATTGCCGCATTGCACGCGCGGGCCGAAAGGGCCGAGGATACCGACTGGAACGAGATCGACCTGCTCTATCGCTTGCTGGAGCAGATGCAGCCGTCGCCGGTGGTCACACTCAACCGGGCCGTCGCGGTCTCGAAGGTGCGTGGACCGGCAGAGGCGCTGGCCATGATCGAGCCGCTGGAAGAACGGCTTTCCGGCTATTTCCATTTTTTCGGCCTCAAGGGGGGCCTCTTGATGCAGCTCGACCGGGGCGACGAGGCGCGCGTCGCCTTCGACCGCGCCATAGCGCTTGCAAACACGGCGGCGGAAGCGGCACATATCCGCATGCATATCGACCGGCTGATCAGGGACGGTGCGGTACGCCCAGCGGCCAAGAAGGCAAACTGAGCGCCATCTGCCCCATCTGGCTCAATCGTGCAGTTTGGGCTTAGACCATGCCGGGGTGGTGATTTTCCCTTGAAACGAGTAATGCCACGCGATGATCGTGCCTGAGGTGCCTTTGTGCACGCGGGCAGCATGACGCCAGGCTTTGACCGGCATGCCTTTTGTGCATGTCGTTGTTCCAAAACCGGGGCACTTTTGGGCGACATGCATTATGAGCGACTGGATCTGAAAGGGACAAGAATGACGATAGGCAAGGAAACGACCGAACTGCTGGCGAAACTGGGTGTGGCCAAGGAGACGCTTGTCGGCGGCGACCTGATCGTGCGCAGCCCGGTGACGGGCGAGCAGATCGCGGCGCTGAGGACGATCTCGCCGGCCGAAGCGGCTAAGACCATCGATGCCGCGCACAAGGCCTTCCAGGCCTGGCGCATGGTGCCCGGCCCGCGGCGTGGCGAACTGGTGCGGCTGCTCGGCGAGGAGCTGCGCGCGCACAAGGCCGAGCTTGGCCGGCTGGTCTCGATCGAGGTCGGCAAGATCCCGTCCGAGGGGCTCGGCGAAGTGCAGGAGATGATCGACATCTGCGATTTCGCTGTAGGCCTCTCCCGGCAATTGTACGGCCTGACCATCGCCACCGAGCGCCCGGGCCATCGGATGATGGAAACCTGGCATCCGCTCGGCGTCGTCGGCGTCATTTCCGCCTTCAACTTCCCGGTGGCTGTGTGGTCGTGGAATGCAGCCCTGGCACTGGTCTGCGGCGACGCAGTGGTGTGGAAGCCGTCGGAAAAGACGCCGCTGACCGCACTTGCCTGCGAGGCTATCTTCAAGCGTGCGGTCGAGCGCTTCGGCGCGGACGCACCTGATGGCCTGGCGCCGGTGCTGATCGGCGACCGCGCCGTCGGCGAGATCCTGGTCGATCACCCCAAAGTGCCGCTGGTTTCGGCAACCGGCTCGACCCGCATGGGCCGCGACGTCGGCCCGCGGCTGGCCAAGCGCTTTGCGCGCGCGGTGCTGGAACTCGGCGGCAACAATGCCGGCATCGTCTGCCCGACCGCCGATCTCGACATGGCGCTGCGCGCGATTGCGTTTGGAGCGATGGGCACGGCCGGCCAGCGCTGCACGACGCTGCGGCGCCTGTTCGTGCATGACAGCGTCTACGACGCCTTGGTTCCGCGCCTCAAGAAGGCTTACGAGAGTGTGTCTGTCGGCAATCCGCTGGAGACCTCCTCGCTGGTCGGGCCGCTGATCGACAAGGCGGCCTTCGACGCCATGCAGAAGGCGCTGAAGGAAGCCGCTGCCCATGGCGGCAAGGTGACCGGCGGCACGCGGGTCGAGAACGGCCATCCGGATGCGTACTACGTGCACCCGGCGCTGGTCGAAATGCCAAGCCAGGTGTCACCGGTCACGGAAGAGACCTTCGCACCGATCCTCTACGTGATGAAATATTCGGATTTCGACGCGGTGCTCGACGAGCACAATGCCGTGGGGGCAGGCCTATCCTCGTCGATCTTCACCCGAGACCTGCAGGAATCCGAGCGTTTCCTGGGTGTCGACGGATCGGATTGCGGCATTGCCAATGTCAATATCGGTACCTCGGGCGCCGAGATCGGCGGTGCCTTTGGCGGCGAAAAGGAAACCGGGGGCGGCCGCGAGAGCGGCTCCGACGCATGGAAGGCCTATATGCGGCGCGCCACCAACACGGTGAACTATTCCAAGGCGCTGCCGCTCGCCCAGGGCGTGTCATTCGATATCGACTGAAAGGCTCGCCGGCTTGGGCATCCCCGCACGGGGGATGCCGCACCGGTCAGCTGCCTGCCGGCGAGTCGAAGGCCTTGACGAACGCGGCATCGATGATAGCCAGCTTGACGGCCTGGGCGGTCATGTATTCCCGGTAGAAATCGCCCGACACCCACATCACCGAATTGCCGCGCTGGCCAAGCCAGCCAACGCTGCCGAGGTCTTCGGCATCCCGCAGTTTGCGTGCCAGGTGGGTTCGCGACAGCTTGAGCCATTTGGCGAAATCGCCGATCGAGACGACGCCGGTCGGTATTTCAGCGAGGCCGGCATGGTCGGGATCGACGCCCGATATCAGCCAGTCAATGACGACGCCGCCATTGTTGAGCCAGGTGAACAGCGAAAAGGTCTGCCTGGGCTCGCGCACGGGGCTGGAGGAGATCAGGCCGTCGGCCACCAGCGGCTGCACCCTGGCGAGAGCATCGGGCCGCTCCAGAAACGTCGCCAGACGGTTCGCACCGTCGAGACTGTCCAGCGTGTGCAGGTGCGCCATCATCCAGCCGGCAACCGTCTCCAGCGTGTTCATCGTTGGCTGAATGGGGCGGATGCGGCCGTCCTGTGTTGCCGGCAGGTGCTCGATGAAATTGTAATGCAGCATCTCCTTGAGGAAGGCGTCGGCGGTGTTGCGGCTGGCGACGGAATTCTCCCGGATGACGTCGATGAAACGCGCCGCCGTCAACTGCTTGCGGTAATCATCGGGCTCCCGTCTGAAATGCAGGGCAAGGCCGATATGCGCCATCAACCAGCGCTGCTGGGTGGCAAATATCGAGGCAAGCCTCGGGTTCGTCCCATAGGCCTGGATCATCGCCTGCGCCTGGGCACGGACACAGCGATGCAATGCCGGGTGACCGGCAATATGGTCAAAGGTCTGCGTCATTCCCCCATGCTCCGATCCAGCCTTACGGCCACGAAGACGCAGATCACATTTTCAGCCTTCACGGCCCGTGTCCAGACGCGCCCTGTCTATAACAGGTTATGATCGCCAGGAGACAAGGTTCTCGGTCCGGGCAGATATCGATCGCGCCGATCCTTCAGCGGTCTTCCGGGGCTGGAAAACAGGCGTCGAAGGCCGCATCGACAATGGCCAGTTTGGCGGCCTGGACGGTCATGTACTCCTGGTAGAAGGTGTTCGATACCCACATCACCGAATGGCCGCGCTGGCCGAGCCAGCCGATGCTGCCGAGTTCCTCGGCAGCGCGCAGCTTGCGGGCGAGGTGGGTCCGCGAGAGCTTGAGCCATCTGGCGAAATCTCCGATCGACACCACGCTGGTCGGAATCCGGTCCAGGCCGGCATGATCGGGGTCGATGCCCGACATCAGCCAGTCCATGACGATACCGCCATTGTTGAGCCAGATGAACAGGGAAAAGGTCTGGTTGGGCTCGCGCACCGGCTTGGAGGCAAGCAGGCCGTCCGCCACCAGAGGCTGCAGCCTGGCAACCATATCGGGCCGCTCCAGGAAGCTGGCCAGCCGGTCGGCACCATCGAGATGATCCAGCGTCCGCAGATGAGCAAGGACCCAGCCGGTGAAAGTCTGCACGGTTGCCGCCGTTGGCTGCAAGGGGTGCGTGCGCCCGTCGCCACCCGAAACGTACTCGGCGACATGATAGTGCAGCATCTCCTTGATGAAAGCGTCCGCCGTGTTGCGGCTGGCCACCGCGTGCTGGTGTACGAACTCGATGAAACGCGATACCGTCAGCTCCTTGCGGCGGTCGTGCGGATCGCGCCTGAAATGCATGGCAAGGCCGACATGACCCATCAGCCAACGCTGCTGCGTGGCGAAAATGGAAGCCAGTCGCGGGCTCGTTTCATAGATGTCGATCAGCGCCAACGACTGTGCCTGGACACAGCGATGCAGGGCCGGATGGCCGGCAATGTCTTCCAGATTCAGCGCCTTCCTCCTCATGTTCCGAGTTAACTCCAACAGCGGAGTCGCGTCTACATTTTCCAGCCTTCGATAGCTGTGTCCAGAGGCACCGAATGCGAAGAGCAAGCCCAACCCGAACATGGGGCCGGCCACGACCGGTTGATGGTGGGATCCGCTAACCGGTTGTCATGCCCTGGGAAGCGGGCCGGTGATCTGCGGCTTGACGGGGATGGTGGAGAGTGAGTTACCGTGCCAAGTGCAATCGCGACAAAATCAGCCATCCAGCTGCGCGAACCGCGCCGCGCGTCAGTCTGCAGGGGCGTTTTCAACTGATCCATGGCGGCATCATCTCTCGCGCCCAATACGCGACCAAACCGGCCAGCTTTGGCCGGCCGGTTGGTACGATCGGCATCAGCCGCAGACGCGGACCTCTTCGATCACCCTGTGGTGGTGGCGCCAGTGCCTGACCAGTTCTTTGTGGCAGCGGTGATGCCGGTGGTGGCGGCGATATTCGCCGTACCGGTATCCGCCATTGTCATACTGAACGTCCTGGTCGCCATCATACTGATTGTCGTAATAGCGATCGCGGTGGTGACGGCGAATAACGATCCCACTATCGGAATCGTCATCCGGCAAATATCGGTCGTCATCGTCGGACTGGATGGTCACGCTTGCCGCGTGCGTCGGCGCAGTGATCGCCGCTGTCGCGGCCAATGCCAACAGGCAAGCCAGAATCAGCTTTTTCATCTCGTCCTCCTGCGCGTTCGAGACATGTTAACTCGGGGAAGAACTGGGCGTTCCGTCTAATTTTACACGCTTTGCGACGCGGAAGACATTAAGGCGTTATCGTCTACCCGCTCCAGGCGCACGAAGGCCGTCAGCGGCAGGTGGTCGGAGGCAACGCGCGAAAGCGGCGTGTCATGCGCGTTAATGGCGGCAATCATGCCGTGCCTGTTGGCCATGATCCGGTCGAGCGCCAGCAGTGGCAGGTTCGACGGGAAGGTGGGGACCGCCGGCGGCTGCGGGCCGAACGTTGCATGCAGCGTGTTGAGAGCGGAGCGGTTGCCAAGTCGCCATTCGTTGAGGTCGCCGAGCAGCAAGGTCGGTCTTTCGTCCGGGCTGTTCATCAGGTCGAGCACGACGCGCGCCTGCTGGGAGCGCGAGCGGCGCAGCAGGCCGAGATGGGCGGCGATGATGCGCAGCGTCTGGCTTCCATCGAGGTCGATCTCCGCCACCACCGCGCCGCGCGGCTCCAGTCCCGGAAGCTTGATCTGGTGCACGTCGCGAACGACGCCCTTCTTGAACAGCAAGACGTTGCCATGCCAGCCATGGCCCTTGCCGGTGGCCGAAATCGGCACCGGAACCAGGCCGGTTTCCCGTTCGAGCCGGGGCAGGTCGAGAAGCCCATTACGGTCGCCGAAGCGATTGTCGGCCTCCTGCAGCGCGATGAGATCCGGATCGATTTCGCGGATGACGCGGATGGTCCGTTCCGGGTCGAATTTCCTGTCGACGCCGATGCATTTGTGGACATTGTAGGAGGCAACCAGCGTGCCGGTGGTGGCTGTCGTCTTGAGTGCGGCGGCATTCGCTTTCTGCATCCGGCGGTCACGAAGGGACAGAAGCATGCTTGCCGGGAGGCTGCGTCCAATTCTGTGCATCTCTGTGCTGCTCGTCCTCGCTGGCATCAATTCAGAAGCCGGATACAGTGAAAATAGGCAATTTCCGCGTATGTTCCATGACGGACGAGTTCCTCAAGCGCACCTCCGCCTTAGAGATAGGGTGAACCGAGCCACAATACCCGGTCGAACAGCCTGATAAGAAACGGCCGGGCTCGCAAGGCTTCCAGCGTCACCGGCACGGCGGAGGCGATCGCCGACCCGATCCGCGCCTCGATCTCGCTGGCAAAGCCGGCATCGAGCACCTCCAAGTCGATCTCGAAATTCAGCCGCAGCGATCGGGCGTCTAGATTGGAAGAGCCGACATAGGCCCACACTCCGTCGATCGAAAGCAGCTTCGAATGGTCGAACGGTCCCTCGGTGCGCCAGACACGGCAATAGTGTTTGAGCACCTGATCGAACTGCGCCATCATCGCGCGGTCGACGAGGAAAAGATTGTTCACCGCCGGCACCACGATGTCGATTTCGACCCCGCGCCTGCCGGCGGTGATCAGCGCGCTGATCAGTTCCCGATCCGGCAGGAAATAGGGCGACATCACGCGTATAGACTTGCGGGCGACCGAGAATGCACCGATCAGCAGCTTGTGGTTGGTCTCGTTGCTGGCATCCGGGCCGGAAGCGACCGCCCGCACCATCATCGGTGCGCCTGGCGACGGCGACAGCGGGGCGATGCGCCAGGCGTCGCCTTTCAGCGCCTCGTTGGTGGCGAAGCGCCAGTCCTCGGCGGCAACCGAAAAGAGGTCGGCGACGATCGGACCGGTCACCCGGAAATGTGTGTCCCTGGCGCTGTTGGAGCCGGCGAATTCGGCGGAGAAGCCTTTTCGGATGTTCATGCCCCCGGTGAAGGCGGCGATGCCGTCGACCACCAGGATCTTCCGGTGGGTCCTCAGATTGGCGTAGGGCAGGCGCAGGCCCATGACGATGTTGCCGTTGAAGACATCGGCGGGGATGTTGGCCTCGCGCAAATGCCCCAGGATGCTCGGCACCGAGTAGCGGGCGCCGACGGCATCGATCAGCACGCGGACGGTGACGCCTCGGTGGACGGCGCCGGCAAGCGCCTGGACGAAGAGCAGGCCGACGGCGTCATTGTCGAAAATATAGGTCTCGAGCAGGACGCTGCGCTCGGCACCATCGATGGCCGCGCACATGGCGGCATAGGCCTCGTCGCCGGTCTCCAGCACATCGATTGCATTTCCAGGATTGAGCGCGCGCCGCGCCACCCTGTCGCCCAATGTCCGCAAGCCCGTGAACCGTTGCCCGTAGCGCTCGACGATCAGAGCCTCTTCGACAGCGACGTCGCGCTCGTGCTTGGCGGACACCGCGCCATCGGCAAACGGGCGCTGGGCGGTGATCGTGGCGCGGCGAATGCGGTTGATGCCGGCGACGGCATAGATCAGCACGCCGAGGATCGGGGACAGCACCATCACGCCGACCCAGCCGGTGGCGGCGCGGACATCTTCCTTGGTCATGACGGCATGGACGATGCCGAGCGTCGCCATCACCACGGAGATGATCGCCAGAATTTGCGGCCAGTGAGTCGCCAGGGTCGCCAACATGCCGAGACTATCCAGCGAGCGGTTGCAGAAGGCAATGCAGCCGCTCGTGCCGTGCATTCGGTGGATGGTGGCATGCGGCCTTGGCTGAAGAGTTCGACCGGCCGCAGAGATCGATGGGTTGAAGCACCCCGATAGATCCTGTTCAGAAGGACAAACCTGACCCAGGGGAAGCATAAAGCCTGGCATCGTCCTGTTCTTCCCAGGCCCACCGAAGCCTCTTATGCTTTGGTACCACCTCTATTGTATATCAGGAGGAATGAATTTAGTTATATAAACACTTTGATTGATGGCGAGGGGGGCGCTGAATGATGAAATTCAACTTCGATGGACCTCCCGGCGATGACGCAGTTGCGGACACGTCGGCAGAATGCCAACGCCAATTGCTGCCTCTCGTCCGTGAGATCGTTCAGGCAGCGGTCGCTGCCGGGTGGAGCGAGGAGGACGTTCTTCTGGGGTTTGTGGAACTTACATGGGATTTGTACGAGAATCGTCGCGACGATCTGCAATGACCGGCAGCAAATCGGGTAGCTCTGCATTGCCTTGAAGGGCTGCTGAATTGGTCGAATTGTCCAAACCTGAAGCAGGGCTCCGAACTCAGGCCAACCAGAGGCCTCGCGGCAGCGGGCTCGGTGTGGCAGCTTTTGCGCGGGCAGCTTTCACGATAGGAATTTTTTCTTGACTCGGTGACCTCAGCTAAGGTATAAATTCGTGCATGGTGCTGATTTGCGCCAGTGACCCGCCGAACAGGCGGGTTTTTCGTTTGATGCTCCGTCAGCCAATGCGCCGGCGAAGGTTCCGAAATGGTCCAGCCCTTGCCTTGTTGACTGGTCCGTCTTCTTATCCCGAACAAAATTTTTTCTTTGCGTACGGATGTTATTCACACTCCGCGCCATGTGCGTTACGTTGGATCCGGGTCGGGCTAAGGGGGATTTCAGGCGGCGGACAAGCGGCTGAGGCCAGGCAATGAAAAATACGGACGATGCTCGGGAAAGCGGCGTTTCCCGGGGCGTCAATCGAGAACGGACAGCTCGATTTGTCCTGGACATAATTCCTGAAAGCGCCGGGCCCAGGAGGGTCACCGCGCGGGGGAGTGTCATATCCTCCGTCCGCGATCCCGTCTCGCAGACATTCATCGTTCGCCGTCCGGCCGGAACGATCCGATGAATGGCGATGCCGGTCGGCTTCGATCAATCACGAATTGTTTTTCGGGGGAACGAGGAGGAAGGCCTCCGGTTGAACCTCATCTGGGACGTGTCAGGAGGCCGAAAAATGCCGGGTGATGATGGTTTCCCCGGACCGGCTTCCGGAACCAATCTGCGACAGCCGACGCTCAACGCGAAAGGCGGACTTTCGGTCCGCAGCACACGCCGCGTGCAGGAATTTCTGGACAAGAACTTTACGCGCAAGCTGGCGCTTGCCGAAATGGCCGCTGTTTGCGAGCTTTCGCCGTACCACTTCATGCGGGCTTTCTCGAGGACGTTCGGGGTGCCGCCGCACCAGTATGTCCTCGAGCTGCGGCTGGATTTGGCTGAAAGACTGCTTGCCGACAGCCGCATGACGATCGCCGACATCGCGCATTCCTGCGGATTTTCAAGCCAGAGCCATTTTACCACCGTGATGAAGAAATACCGCCAGGTGACGCCGCTGCAGCTGCGGGTGGGCAAGCTTAACGCCAAGGTTAGATGAGGCGGCGCTTAGGTCGTTGCTTTATTTCTTGGTTTTAAAGCATTGGCTAAGGTAACAAGCCGTTAACCTCTGCAGGTTTGCTCCGATCTTTTCTCACAAGGCAGCAATTTCGTGAAATACCGCGGGCAGGAATCATGTCTTCCTGCGGTGGAGCGGAATTGTCAGACATTTCGTGCCGGCCAGCGGAGAGGGAACCATGACCGACAACCAGTTTTCGAACGGCTCGCTTCTTGTTCAGCGTCGCGCGGCGCATTTCGCCGGGCACTGGATCGCGGGGGCCGATGTCAGTTCCCGCTCGGTTCGCCGCCGCCTGATGGCGGTGCTGCGGATGGCGCATCGTGCGCTCGGTATGGGGCGCAAGCGCCTGGGGCTGGGAACTTTGGGCGTTGGCGGGATGCTCGGGGCCGTGGTGGGGATCATGGTCCCGCAGCCGGCGTTCGCGCAGCTTGCCATTGGTAACGGGGTTCTGACCAACACCGCGAACTGCACGACTCCCTCCGCGGGGGTGCAAAGCACAGCGATCGGATGTGCCACCAGCGCCACCGGCTCCGCCTCGACCGCCATTGGTGCTGGCGCCAAGGTGAATGGTGACAACGGCGTGGCGATAGGCACCGGTAACACCGCAACGGGCAATGCTTCGATCGCCATCGGCTATACGATGAGTGCCACTGGCCTCAACGCCATAGGCATAGGCGTCTTCGCGAACGCGACCGGCGTCAATGCTCTTGCCGTAGGCGGGAACGCCCGCGCGCTCGTGGATGGAGCATCAGCTTTTGGTGTCAACAGCACCGCAAACGGGGCGAACGCGACTGCCATCGGCTCCACGGCTACTGCTGGCGCCGCCGCGACGGCCGTTGGCGTATCGAGCCAAGCGACCGGCGGCAATTCCGTCGCTATCGGCAGCGTAAGCCAGGCTTCGGGGAACAGTTCGACCGCCCTCGGCACGGGGACCGTCGCCAACAGCTTTGGTACCGCGGTTGGATCGACCAGCCAAGCAACCGGCGGCAACGCGACCGCAATGGGAGCGGGTAGTAACGCAAGCGGCGGCAATTCGATAGCGCTGGGAGTGGTCAGCCAGGCAACCGGCGCCAATTCTCTCGCCGCCGGGAACGGCGCCAACGCCAGCGGAGTCTCGGGCGTCGCCGTCGGCAACGCTGCTAGGGCGACCGGCAACAGCTCAACGGCACTCGGGGTGCAAGCGGTGGCGATCGGCGACAGCACGGTTGCGGTCGGGCAGGGTGCGGGTGCCGGCTCGACCACCGGAAATGCCAGCTCGGTCGCGGTGGGCATCGCGGCAGGCACGCTCGTCAGCGGCGGACAGAATACCGCTGTCGGCGGCGGCGTCCCAAGCGTCTTGAGAGGCGCTGGCTCCGGCGTCACGGGGCAGCGCAATGTCGCCCTCGGCACTGGTGACGGCGCCGTTGCCTATGACGCAACGCTCTCCGCCTCCGCGGGCAATCTGGTCACCGGCAACGACAACATCGCGATCGGAACCAATGCCGGTATTGGTGTCGCCGTCAGCAACACCGCGTCGATCGGCCACAACGCCCAAGCCAGCCAGACTAACGCCGCCGCCATTGGCACGGGATCCATCGCCAGCGGCGTGAATTCCATCTATCTGGGCGCACGCTCCGCTGTCGGAACGGGGGCTCTCGCTCAGAGCGCGATCGCTATCGGCGTGGACGTGACGGCAAACGTGGCTGATGCCACGGCGATCGGCCGTACAAGCGTGGCATCGGCCCAGTTCGCCGTCGCAATCGGGGTAAATTCCCGTGCGACGGGGATAAGCTCGTCAACGCTCGGCCCCAACGCACTCGCCTCAGGCAATTTCGCATTGGCTTTCGGCAATGCCGCCGTGTCGAGTGGAATCGGCTCGGTCGCGATTGGATCGGGTGCCCAGGGCACGGATGTTGGCGCCGTGGCGCTCGGCAATGGCGCCCGTGCGACCCTCGCGCGCGCAACGGCGCTGGGCGTTAGCGCATCGGCGAGTGGCGCGAGCGCGCTGGCGATGGGCGATACCGCGAACGCGAGTGCCCAGAACGCGATCGCCGCCGGAACGAACGCGGTCGCAAACTCCGTCGACGCCGTCGCCATCGGCACCAACGCAAACGCAAGCGGCGGCAAGGCTGTCGCCATCGGTGCGGGCAACGTCGCTTATGGAGACGGCGCGGTTGCCATCGGCGATCCGAGCTTCGCCAGCGGCACCGGCGCCTTCACCGGCGGCGCAAACAACATCGCCAACAGCGACGGCACGGCGACCGCCACCGCGGCCAACGCGGCCAACGGTGCCGTCGCCATCGGCAACAACAACAAGGCGATCGGCCAAGGCTCAGTGGCGTTGGGCAACGGCTCCACGGCAGGTGCCGCCGGCCTCGCCGGGAATATCGCATTTGGCGATGGCGCGACGGCGGCGGCAAGCTCCGGCGACGTGGCGCTCGGCTCGGGCTCGGTGACCACCACGGCGGTCGGCACGGCCAGTGGGGTGGTCAATGGCACGACCTATGCCTTCCAGGGCACCAACCCGACCTCGACGGTCAGCATCGGCGCGCCCGGCGCGGAACGCACTATCACCAATGTCGCCGCGGGTCGGATCAGTTCGACGTCGACCGACGCCATCAACGGCTCGCAGCTCGCCGCCACCAACCAGGCCGTCGATGCCATCGGCGCCGTCGTCAACAACATCAATGTCGGCGGCGGCATCAAGTATTTCCATGCCAACTCGACGGCGGCGGACTCCTCGGCGACGGGCACGGACTCCGTCGCGATCGGACCCGTCGCGACCGCAACGGGGACGAACGCCATCGCGGCCGGTGTCAATTCGAGCGCATCCGACGCCAATGCGTCGGCCTTCGGCAGCGGCGCCGTCGCATCGGCGCTCGACGCAACGGCGATGGGCTACATCTCCAACGCCTCGGGCCAATACAGCACCGCCATCGGCGCGAATGCCAACGCGACAGCGACCTCCACCACCGCGATCGGCCAGAACGCCTTTGCTACCGGCCTCCAGGCGACCGCTCTCGGCATGCAAGCGAATGCCAGCGCCGCGGATGCGCTCGCGCTGGGTGCAAACTCGACCGCTGGCAACGCAGGCGATGTGGCGCTCGGCTCGGGCAGTGTCACCGACGTCGCCGTCGGCACGCCGAGCACCGTAATCAACGGCACAACTTACGCTTTCCAGGGCACCACTCCGATTTCGACGGTCAGCGTCGGCACGGTCGGCGCGGAACGTACCATCACCAATGTCGCCGCGGGGCGGATCAGTTCGACGTCGACCGACGCCATCAACGGTTCGCAGCTCGCCGCCACCAACCAGGCCGTCGACGCCATCGGCACCACGCTCAGCACCATTGGCGGTTCGGTGACCGATCTCGGCAACACGATCAACAACATCGCCGGCGACACCTCGACCGCCTATACCGACGCCAATGGCGAGGGCATCCGCTACGCCCGCACCAACGAGGCCGGTCTGGCGCAAACCGATTCCTTCGCACAAGGGGTCGGCTCCACCGCCGTCGGCTACCAGGCGACCGCGACCGGCGACAGCGCGCTGGCGCTCGGCCGCGACAGCAATGCCAGCATCGACGGCGGCGTGGCGCTCGGTTCGGGCTCGGTTTCCGATCGTGCGATCGCTCCGACTACCGGGCAATTGCCCGCCGGCCCATCCAACTTCATCCAGTACAACACCACCGACAAGACGCTGCTCGGCGCCGTTTCGGTGGGCGATGCCACCTCGTACCGGCAGATCACCAATGTGGCCGACGGCACCCAGGACCAGGACGCGGTGACGGTGCGCCAACTCGCCGGCGCCATAGCTGCCGTATCGGTCACCTCGACCAAGTATTTCCATGCCAATTCGGCGGCGGGCGACTCGCTGGCGGTCGGGGCAGAGTCGGTCGCGGTCGGTCCGACCACGGTCGTCAACGGCGACAACGGCATCGGCATCGGCAACGGCGCCATCGTCGACCAGACCGCACCCGGCGGAACCGCGATCGGCCAGAACGCCCATGTCATGCTGGCCGACGGCCTGGCCTTCGGCACCAATTCGCTGGCGTCCGGCATCCAGTCGGTGGCGCTCGGCGCCGGCGCCCAGAGCACCTTCATCAACAGCGTGGCGCTCGGTGCGCAGTCCATCACCACGGTCGGCGCGCAGGCAGGCTACACGGCCTTTGCGCTCGCCGGTCCGCAAACGTCGGTCGGCGAGGTGTCGATCGGCTCTGCCGGGGCCGAACGCAAGCTCACCAATGTCGCGGCGGGCTCTGCCGACACCGACGGCGTCAACGTTTCGCAGTTGCGCGGCGTGACGCAAAACGTCAGCAACCTGTTCGGCGGCGGCACGACCGTCAATCCCGACGGCTCGATCACCGGCCCGACCTACAACATCCAGGGCAACAACTATTCCACCGTCTATGACGGCTTCACGGCCGTCGACAATGCGCTGACCAGCATCAGCAATGGCGGCGGCATCAAGTATTTCCACGCCAACTCGACGCTGGCCGACAGCATCGCCGGCGGCACCAACGCCGTTGCGATCGGACCGGAGAGCGTGGCGAGCGGCACCGACAGCCTGGCCGCGGGACATGGCTCGACGGCCGCTGGGCAAGGCGCCGTCGCGCTCGGCCAGGGCGCGCAGGCCAACAATGCCAACGATGTGGCGCTCGGTTCCGGTTCGGTGACGCAGACCGCCGTCGGGACCTCCAGCACCGTCATCAACGGCAAGACCTACACTTATGCCGGAACGACTCCAACCGGAACCGTCAGCGTCGGCGACGCCGGCGCCGAGCGGACGATCACCAATGTCGCTGCCGGCCGCGTGTCTTCCGACAGCACCGATGCGATCAACGGCTCGCAGCTCTACGCCACCAATACGGCGATCGAGGATCTGAAAGCCGGCGTCGGAAACCTTACCGAGAACGCGGTGACCTATGACGCCCCGGGCGGCGTCAAGTCGAACACCATCACGTTGCAGGGCGGCGACGTCAACGCGCCGGTCGTCATCTCCAATGTCGGCCCCGGCGTCAAAGGGACCGATGCGGTCAACGTCGACCAGATGAACCAGGGCCTGACCGCGGGCAAGAGCTATACGGACAACCGCGTAGCCTACGCTATCGATACGTCCAACGACTACACCGACAAGGTGGCGGTCACGACCTTGCAGCAGGCCAACGACTATACCGACCAGAAGCTCAGCCAGCTCAATTCGGACATTAGCGGCATCCGCGACGAGGCGCGGCAGGCGGCCGCAATAGGCCTTGCGGCTGCCTCGCTGCGCTATGACGACCGGCCCGGAAAGCTGAGCGTGGCGGCGGGCGGCGGCTTGTGGCGGGACGCAGGCGCGTTCGCCTTCGGTGCGGGCTACACCAGCGAAGACGGCCGCATCCGGGGCAATCTGTCGGGCACGGCCGCGGGTGGGCATGTCGGTGTCGGTGCCGGCATCAGCTTCACCTTGAACTGAGGCAGGAATGAAAGGACTTGTTGCCCTGACCTGCCTGGCGCTCTGCGGCGGCCTGGTGCCGGCCGCCGGGCAGGTCGCCTCGACCTACAGGATCAAGCCATCGGACGTGGTGGTGCCGCCCGAGGTGAAGCTCGGCGACTATCAGCGCACCATCCGCCCATTCGATAACTGGACGCTGATCTGCGACGAGAACCTCAAGGCCCGCAAGAAGGTCTGCAACGTCTCGCAGATCATCGAGGACGCAGCAGGCAAGATGGCCTTCAGCTGGTCGCTTGCCGCCACACAGGACGGCAAGCCTTACATGATCCTGCGCACCGCTGCGAATGCCAGGAGCGATGGCCTGGTGTCGCTGAAGTTCGATGGACAGAAGCAGCCGATCGACGTGCACCTGAACGGCTGCAACGAAATGGTCTGTGTCGGCATGTTGCCGGTCGGCCCCCTCATGCGCCGGCAGATCTCGCAGAATGCGACACCGGCGATCTCCTATTCGACAGTCGACGGCCAGACGATCACCGTGACCGCAACACTCAAGGGGCTGTCAGAGGCCCTTTCACCACTCAAATAATCGGGGCATCACCATGAGCCAGCAGGACCAGTTCACGTCCGCGAAACGCACTCCGGCCGTCGAGGCGGATCGGCAGAGGCGGGCCGAGCCCCCACGGCGGCGCTGGCCACGCGTGGCCGGATATTCATTGCTGGGATTGGTCGTGGCGGGGCTTGGCTTCGCCGCCGGGAACTATGCCGCGATCGCCAATCTGGTCGGCGGCGCGACGGCCGCACCTGCAGAAACTGCGGCGGCCCCCGTGCTTCCGGACACGCCCTTCCTCGAGCATGTCAAGCAGGCCGGTGTGCAGGCCTGCTCGACCGTCTATCCGACGCTCGGACAGATTCTGACGAACGGCACGAAATACAGCGTCAAATCCCTGTGGAACGATCAGGCGGCCGACAAGCACGCCATCCAGGCCTTTGTCGGCATGGACTATGCGTCGGAACGCTATAGCGGACCGGCCGCCGGCATCGTGTTCGCTTCGCCTACTGCCACCGGTTGCGAAGGGGCGATGGTGCGGGTGGCGCCGTTCGCCAGCCCGTGCGCCGACATCGCATCCATCCTGCCGCAGGGCAGCAAGATTACCGACCATCTCGGGCAGGTCGAGGTCTACGAACTCGGCGGCAATGCCGGTGAAGCGCTTCTCCTGCCGACGGGCAAAAGCTGTGTGGTGATCTCCCTCGCTTCGGCGGCGAAGTAGGACGCGAAGCGATTGAGGTTAAGGAAAGGATGGCCGACCATGAGATCGCAGGCTTTGGCAGTTTTGGGCTTGACCCTGTTGTGGAGCGGACAAGTCGTCTCAGCCGACCTTGTGGCCCCATCGGAGCCGCAACAGGAGGAAAAAGGCATATGGGCGGCCATTGCCTATTCGCAGGCCGATAGCAAATACGGCTTCTTCTGGGGCGCCGACAAGCGGCAGGAAGCGAAGGACATCGCACAGAAATATTGCGAAAACGCGGGCGGAAAAGCCTGCAACGTCGTCACCGTCTTCCGCAACCATCGCCATTGGAATGATGACGACGAGACCGGCTTTCCCTACAAGCACTGCGGTGCCCTCGCCGTGGCGGACAAGGTGGAGAACCGTTTTACGCCCTGGGGCGTGAACTCGGCAGAGACCCGTCGGGAAGCGGAGGATCTCGCTTTGCAGGCCTGCGAGGCGACGGGAGAGAAATGCAAGATCCGCGAGTGGGTCTGCACATGAAGCCTGGCCCGAAGGCCGTCTCCGCATGTGGGGCAATTCTATTCTCGTTGATGTCGCCGGCGTCCGCCCAGCAACAGGTGGCGGCTGTCCCGGACGGACCGTCATCGCTGCGTGAGGTCTATCAGGACTGGAGTGTGACCTGTTCGGTTCGCGAGAAGGCGAGAGTGTGCTCGCTCGCGCAAGACCAGGTCCAGCAGAACGGGCAGAGGCTTCTTGCCGTGGAGATCGCGGCACGCCCGGACGGCTCGACGACGGCTACCTTGCTTTTGCCCTTCGGCATCCTGCTCGATCCGGGCGTGACGCTGCAGATCGATGATCAGCCGCCACTGTCCCCGCAGCGATTCAGGACTTGCCTGCCGACGGGTTGCGTCTCCGTCTTTACCGTCGATCGGCCGACGCTTGGAAAGCTGAGGGGAGGCTCGGTGCTGAAGCTCAATGTCACGACGGACGCCGAGACCCCGCTGAGCTTCCCGGTGTCGCTTCGCGGCCTGACCGCGGCGCTCGACCGCATGGTGGCGTTGAGCGCAAATTAGAGATACGCGCTGACCAGCTTTTGGCCGTGATGAGCGACATGACGCGCAAGCCGGCCGCCACTATGGAGTATTTTTTGGACGCGGCACCCAAGGGGGGCGTGCCTGAAAAAGCGTTCAACCTCCGGTTGGATTGTCGACAACCGCTATCCGAACCGGCCATGATTCTGGGCATATCGGCCCACTGGCCTGCGATTTTTTGTGCTTGCCCACTGAATGGGGCGTCCGGATACAACCGCAGCGAGCCGACGTTATGTGCTATTTTTGCTACATCTCGCAGCCTTGTTGCCCAAAAAGGCTATTTAGCGCCCTCTAAATCAATAATCGCTCACACATTTCGTGAATTTGTGAATAATCCACCGACGGGCAGGCCTTGGCTTGGTTAGCGCTCTGAAAAGGACGCTGGGGAAACGTTAGGGTGGGATTAATGAATACGACAAACATGTCGACCATAGGCAGGCGCCTTGGTCTTTTGATGGCGGCCACCATGCTGACCTGCGGGGGTGCTCATGCGCTTACGCTCAAGGAGGCGATGGCTGTCGCGGTGGAATCCAATCCCGAGATTGGACAGGCGATCGAAAACCGCGAAGCAATCGAGTTCGAGTTGCGGCAGGCCAAGGGCCTTTACCTTCCCAGTGTCGATGTCGAGGGATCGGCTGGCGTTCGCCGGCTCGACAATTCGTCCCGGCGCTCGCTGTCGATAGAGAACGATTCGCTCTATCCGGCGGAAGCGAATCTGGTGGTGACCCAGAAATTATTCGACAGCGGAGCGCGTCGCGCGGAATTGAACCGCCAGGCATCGCGCGTCGACGGAGCGTCGTTCCGGGTGCTGGAACGGTCCGAATTCATCGGGCTGTCCGTTGTCCAGGATTACCTCGAATACATGCTGCAGGCTTCGATCGTTTCCGAAGCCAAGAAGAATCTGGGTTTCCATCAGGCGATACTCGGCGACATCCGGCAAGGCATCTCAGGCGGGGCGTTGAACGAGGCCGACCGCCAACAGGCCGAGGAGCGTCTGTTCGCGGCCAAGGCCCGCATGCAGGAGGCGACCGAAGAGCTGGAAGCCTCCAAGATCCGGTTCTTCAAGACCGTCGGCAAGCCGCTGGTCAATGCTTCGCGGCCGGGTGACGTCGCCGCCGCGCTTCCGCGGTCACTGGATGACGCGATCGGCCTGGCACGACAGAACAATCCGCGCGTTCACATGGCCACCAGCGATATCGACGCCGCGGCTTCCCTGGTGGATGCGGCCCGGGCGAAATATGGCCCTGAAGTCATTGCTGAAGGTCGGGCCAGGGCAGGCACCGACATTGACGGCGACGACGGGGACACCAATGACCTGCAGGCGCGTCTGGTGCTGCGTTGGAATTTGTATCGCGGCGGCATAGACAAGGCCAATGAACAGGAGCAGATCCGCCGCGCCAGCGAGCAGCGGCTCGCCTATCATCAGGTCTTGCGCGAAATCGAGGAAGCCGTTCGCACCTCATGGGATCGCCGTTTCCGGCAAGCCGATCTGGCGAAGACCCTGAGGCAACAGGCCGCCGCCAATGAAAAGCTGGTCGCTTCCTATCGCGAGCAGTTCAAGGTTGGACAGCGCTCGCTGCTCGACGTGCTCGACGCGCAGAATACGCGGTTCAACACGGCAACGCTGGCCGATACCGCGTCCTACGCATCGCTGTTTGCCCAGTACCGGCTCCTGGCCGCGACCGGACAGTTGCTGAAAACGATGAATCTCGAGCCGGCAAAGCAAGCGACAGCCTATGCGCGCACCGAGTTTGCAACACCGGAAACCGCGGACACCGAGACCTATGCGCGGACGCCATCGGAGCAGAAGAACGACCTGCCATTCGATATCCTCGCCCCGGTGAGGAAGAAATAAGACGACGCAAGGTCCAGCGAGCGTCCTGACGGGCAGATCGTGAACCAGCAACCCAATATCCTCTCCCCCAAGGAGGCGTTCAAGGCCTGCTTCTCGGCCGTTGCCGGATATCTCGGCAGGCCGAGCGCGGAGACCGTGCTGTTTGCCGGCGTGCCGCTCTCGGACACGCGAATTGCGGCCGACGACATCAGGCACCTTGCCGAACGCATCGGCCTGGAAGTCACCGAGTTCAACCACCGCGATTTTCTCAGGGGGCGTATCGACCTGCCGGCAATCGTCTTTCGCGTCAGCCAATTGCCGGTTGCCCTGCTCGCTCTGGGCGAAGACGATGCGTATATCACCGCGCCCCAGGAAGACGGCCGCACCACGATCGGCCGATCGGAACTGGCCGCCAGCTACATCAGCGGCGGCGCTTCCTTCTCGATCACCTATGCCAATGCCGCCGAAACCATGTCGGTCGGCTCGGCGGCCAGGATCGAGCGGAGACATTGGCTTACGGGGACGATGGGCGCTTTCTGGCGCACCTACTCAAAAGTCGTACTGGCGGCGGTGTTCATCAATCTGCTGGCCATAGCCTCGCCGATCTTCACCATGAACGTCTACGACAGGATCCTGCCGAACAAGGCAATATCGACACTATGGGTGCTGGCTCTCGGCATCGGCGCGGTCATCCTGTTCGACCTGCTCTTGAAGACGGCCAGGGCCTCCCTCATCGACTATGCCGGGCGCAAGGCGGATCTCCGGATATCCTATCTGCTGTTCGAGAAAGTGCTGAACTCGTCGCTGTCGGCGCGCCCCGGCTCGACCGGTGAATACGCAAACAGGGTCACGCAATATGAATTCGTCAGGGAGTTCTTCACCTCCAACACCATAAGCGTGTTCATCGACACGGCATTCGTCTTCGTCTTTCTCCTTGTGATCTATGCGATAGGCGGATGGCTGGTGATCATACCGGCGCTGGCCTTCGTGATGTCCGTCATCGTGGGCCTGATCACCCAGCGCCGCATCGGCAAGCGCGTCGCCGCCTCGATGAACGAAGCGTCGCAGCGCCAGGCCCTGCTGGTCGAATCCATCTCGACGCTGGAGACCATCAAGTCGCTGCGCGCCGAGGCGTATCTGCTGCGAAAATGGGGAGAGCACTCCAAGAACGCCGCCAACACGTCCGAGAAGATCAAGCAGCTTTCGGCGGCGGCGGGCAACATCACCCAGTCCATACAACAGCTGGTGACCGTCGCCCTGGTCGTGGCCGGCGCCTATGCCTTCTCGGAAGGGCATGTTTCGACAGGAGCAATCATAGGAACGGTGATGCTGGCGAGCAGGGCCGTGGCGCCGCTCGGCCAGATTGCCATAACGTTGTCCCGGTTTCGCCAGGCCATGCTCTCGCTGAGAATGGTGAACTCGATCATGGCTCAGCCGGAAGATCGACCCGACACGGTGGGCTTCGTCAACCGCCCCATCCGCAAGGGGGCGATGGTGTTCAGGAATGTCGGGTTTGTCTATCCAGGCTCGGAAAACGAAGTTCTGACCGGCCTGAATATCTCGGTCAAGCCGGGTGAGCGGATCGGCATCATCGGCCGCATAGGATCGGGAAAGACGACGATGGGGCGGCTGATCGGCCGGCTCTTCCTGCCGACTTCCGGTGAGCTGCTGCTGGATGGGATCGACATTCGCCAGTATCACCCGTCCGAGGTTCGCGCCGCGGTCGGCATCGTTGCGCAGGCCGGCGACCTGTTCTCGGGCACCATCAAGGAAAACCTCCTGATGGCATGCCCCGAGGCTACAGACGAACAGATCATCGAAGCGGCAAAGGCGGCCGGCGTCGACGATTTCGTTTCACGCCACCCGCGCGGCTACGACATGAATGTCGGCGAGCGCGGCACCAATCTTTCCGGTGGCCAGAGGCAGACGGTGGCGATCGCACGCCTGCTGCTGACCAAACCGAAAATCGTCTTTCTGGACGAGCCGTCGGGCTCGATGGATCTCGCATCGGAACGCCAGTTGATCAAGCAGCTCAAAGTCGCCTTCGACCGCGACACCACGCTGATCGTCTCGACACATCGCTTCAGCATGCTTGAGCTGGCCGACCGCCTGATCGTTATCGAACAGGGCAGAATCGTTGCCGACGGACCGAAGGACCAAGTCATACAGGCGTTGCAGAAAACAAGCGCCTGACAAAACAAATATTGCTGCATCCAATGCGTTGGGGCGTGGGAAATGCTTGCCAGAGAAGATCGACCGCCGCTGTTTGCGTCGGCGTCCATATTCATCATCGGAGCGCTCTTCGTGGTCTTCGTCGCCTGGGCGTCCTTTGCCGAAGTCGATGAGATCGCACGCGGCGACGGCAAGGTCATACCCGCTTCCAAGACCCAGATCATTCAGGCGAGTGAAGCCGGTGTCGTTCAGGAAATCGCCGTGACGATTGGCCAGGTGGTCAAGAAGAACGATCTCATCATCCGCCTGGACAACACGCTCAACACGTCCAGTCTCGGCGAGCAGCAGGCCAAGGCGCGCGCGCTGGAAGTGCGCATAGCAAGGCTGAAATACGAACAGGCCGGCAATCTCTCGGGCCCATTTCCGTGCCCGCAGGACATCCAGTCGGTCGCTCCGCAAATCTGCGACAATGAACAGAAGCTGCTCATCGCCCGGCGCGGGAACTTCGACAACAAGCTGTCCGTGCTCAAGTCACGCCTCGACCAGCGCGAGAGGGAACTGGCCGAGGCGCAGGCCAATTCCGATCGTCTTACAAAGAACCTGGTCGTCAGCGACCAGGAGGCAAAATTGGTCGACGCGATGGTCAAGAAAGGCCTGATGGCGCGGACCGAGCAACTCCGGGTGGAGCGCGAACAGACCGAGCTCAACGGCCAGCTGAACCTTGCGGGCGAAACGATAAAGAAGATCAAATCGTCGATCACGGAAGCCCAGCTTCAGGTCGAAGAACTCGGCCTGCAATTGCAGCAGGAGGCGTTGGACGACCTTACCCAGGCGTTGGCGGAACTTTCGGTGGTGGATGAAACCATAAGGGGAGCCACCGACAAGGTCGCGCGCACCGATATCCGGTCTCCCGTGGACGGCATCGTCAACACGCTGGAGTTGAACACGGTGGGGGCCTTCGTCCAGCCTGGCGCGGTCGTTGCGGGCATCGTGCCAACCTCCGAAACGTTGCTGGTGGAGGCACGGGTCTCGCCACGGGATGTCGCGTTCATCCGTCCCGATCAGGTAGCCCTTATCAAGGTCACTGCCTATGATTTCTCGATCTTCGGCGGCATCGAGGGCAAGGTCTCGAACATCACAGCCGACAGCCTGGTCGATCAGAAAACGGGGGAACCCTACTATCAGGTGCGTGTGGCGACGGACAAATCCACCCTTCAAAGAGACGGCAAGGCCTATTCGATCATCCCTGGAATGATCTGCTCGGTCGACATCAAGACCGGGCGCAAGACGATCCTGCACTACCTCCTGAAGCCGATCAACAAGGCGCGCGAGGAGGCGATGAGTGAGCGGTAGCGCCAGCCTTCATCATTCCGGTCGGCTGCTGCCTCCAGTCGCCGCCGAGGATTTTGGACTGGAATTCCGGGTTGTGGCGCGCGGCGGCATCCGGCGCGGCATCCGTTTGGAGCGGGCATTCTGGATGTCGCTGAAGCAGATGGCCGAAAGCAGGAAGTGCACGATCGGCATGCTCATCGACGAGATCGCCGAAAGCCAGGCACAGACAGGCAATTTGACATCCGCGATCCGGGTGGCCTGCATGCGTGGATTGGGTGACGAAAACCTGACCCTGCGAAAGCTTGCATCGATCAACACCATCAACGCCATACTGGTCGCTTGCCCGTCTCCCGCCTTTGCCCTGGCTTCGTCGAAGAAGATCCTGTCGTTCAACGCGCCGTTCCAGCAACTCGTCAAACGTCAATTGCCGATCGCCCCAAGCGATGACGCACGCCACGATCTCAAGCTGGCGCTGGACCTCAATGTGTCCGACATATTCGCGCGGCTCGATGCCAATGGCGAATCGCCGGTGGCCACCGGTTTTGTCATCGGCGCGGGCGACCGTCGATACCGGGGACAATTGAATGCGGTGCGGGCTCCGGTGCTCGAGCCGGAGCTGCTGATGGCGTTCGTCTTCGGCGGCTAGAGCAGTTCACCGTTACACTTACCGGAGTTGCTCTGGATGCATCGCCAATGCTGGCGAACCTATGGCTGAAAGCCTTCGCCGGGTGCGACGGTTGCGAAACCGCCCTTGATGTCGGCCATCTGGGCTCCGCCCGGTCTTGAACCGTGGATCCAGGCCCGGTCCGTGCTGAACGAATAGAGCGGAACGTAATCCGGAAGATCGCTGTCACGCACGACAGTGTTGCTGAGGCTGTCGAGAATGAAGGTGCCGCTGCCTGTGCTCACCGACAGCACTGCGTGAAAGAAGCCTCTCTTGCGATCCTGGAGGACGACAAGCGCCATGCTCTGCGTCGGAATGCCGGCCCTCAGCAGGGCCGTCATCTTGAGGATGGCAAAATCCTCGCAATCGCCGGCTCGCCGCTCGAGAATCTCCGAAGGCTTCGCCCAATAATCGAGCTTGCCGTAGACGACGCTGTCTTTCCTGTAGGCGATCAGGCGATTTACGCTGCTGTTGACGAAGGACAGCTTCTCGCTGAATCCCTTGCCTTGTGCGGCGGCGATCATGCCGGCAAAAGCCGCGCTCTTGCGCTCGCAGGGGCTGCCTGCCGAACAAGCGGCGATTGCCCGGTAGACGGGCGCCCAGCGAGCCGCGACGGGAAAATTGCGCATGGACAAGGCAACCGATCCGAACACCCCCGGAATGATCGACGCGGTCTGCAGCGGATCTATCCCGGCGTCATCTCGCGCCGTTGACGAGCCATCCCCGCGGCCAACATCTGGGCCATAGCTGCCGGTGACCAGACCGATCCGGTAAGCGCCCGCAGGCGGCCAGGGCTGGGGCCTCGCCAGCGAAACACCGCCGAGACTGGGTGGCGTCTGGACCTTCTCCTGAGGCCAGCCGGGTGCGGCGATATCGCTCGCGAATGACGGCCCCGCCAAGCCGACAAGCCCGATTGCCAGCAGGAGCATCTGGAGCCGGGTTTTTCCCGGAACTGATTTTTGCTTTTTCATAACGCCCACCTTTGACTGTGGACGCTACCAATCTTGTCTCAAATTATTGGAAAGGAAGGTGGATAAATATCCAGCAACTGTCTTTATCCATTTTGCTTAAAATTTTATTCAAATTTATACTTTGGTTTACCGGAAAATTGCCGCCCAGCTATCCGTCAAGGAGGTCTCCAGAAACCTACATATAACCGGTTATATTGTAGCGGTTTACCACGTGTAAAAAATGCCGGGCAATGCATATCATAATATATGAAATAGACTAGGGGGCAGTTGCAAAGTAGAAGTGGCCGCTGTCTCTATCCGGTAAATATCGGAGGGGTTTCAGCCATGACGAACAATATCGAGTTGGACAGCTTTTCGGCTTCCTTGAACGAGCATTCCGTGTCCAATGAACACGGCGATCAGGCATCACCGGCGGAGATCCGGGTCGCACAGGCAAATTCGACGCAGCCCGCGCCGGCAGCGTCCGAACCGGTGCCGGTCGATGTCGGCGGCGGAGCGCCTGTCAAGCCGGAAGCCCCCGCGGAAGCAAAGGCACCGCCGGCAGCCGCGCCGCCCGAATATGTAGCCGACGCCAGCCATGTGGTGAGGCTTCCGGCCAACGCCTCCATCGACAACATCAAGGTCGACGGCCAAAACCTTCTGCTCGAACAGGCCGACGGCTCGGTGATCGTGATCAAGGACGGCGCCCTCAACGTGCCGACCTTCATCATCGGCGACGTCGAGGTGCCGCGCGTTGCGCTGCTGGCGGCGCTGGAAGCCAGCCATGTCGATGTCGCCTTCGGCGCCGACGGTTCCATGTCGGCTGGTCCTGGCGGTTCGAATTCAAGCGCAGGCGGAGATTTCTCGGTTCCCCCCGGCGGTATCGGCGACGGGTTCGACCTGTCGGCACTGCTGCCACCGACTGCCTTGCAGTTCGGGCTCCTGGAGCGGCGCGAATTGTTCCCGTCCATCGTCGACAGGCAGGTTTCAGTGACGGCCACGTCACTGCTTGCCCCGACCGAAGCGGCCAGTGAAACCGGTCTTGACGGCGGTGGGGCGCAATCTCCGGGCAGCGAAGCGCTGACCGACAATGAAACGTCCAGCACTGGAACGATCAGCATCGACGCGCCTGATGGAATTGGGTCGATCGTCATCAATGGCGTCACCGTCACTAGCGTCAACCAGCAGATCCCGGGAGAGTACGGTTACCTGACGATCGTCTCCTTCAATCCGAGCACCGGTGCTATCGAATACAATTACACGGTCACCGAATCGGTCATTCATACCGATCAGACAGCCGGCTATGATCCCAACAACGACACCGTCCCGGACAATTTCAGCATCACTGTCACGGATGTTGACGGCGATTCGGCCAGCACGACCTTTGCCGTCGCCATCGTCGACGACGCGCCGACGGCGGTTGCCGATACGGACAGCGTGACGGAAGACGGTGCGACGGTCGCGGACGGCAATGTCATTACGGCCAGCGGCGGCGCGGACGCGAATGTGACGGACGGCGTTGCCGACGTTAGGGGTGCGGACGGGGCGACGGTAACGGGCGTCGAGGCAGGCACGGTTGCATCGGCCTCGGGCCATGTCGGTTCGGCCGTGGGGGGCAGCTACGGTTCGATCACGATCGATGCAGACGGCCACTACAGCTACACGCTGAACAACGGCGCCGCGGCGGTCCAGGCGCTGACCAGCGGCCAGCATCTGACGGACACGTTCACCTACACCCTGACCGATGGCGACGGCGATACCTCGACGACAACGGTCGAGATCACCATCAACGGCACCAACGACGTGCCGCAGGTCGTCGTCAACCAAGGCAACCCGGCTGGCGCGCATGACCAAGTCTATGAAGCAGGTCTGGCGGCGGGTTCGGCGGCCGGCGACGGGAGCACGGTGGCAACAGGCACCTTCACGGTGTCGGACGCCGACGGGCTCGACGATGTGCAGACCGTCACCATCGGCGGCGTCACGGTTGCCATCGGCAGCCTCAACGGTTCGGCCTTCCAGGGCGACCACGGCACGCTGCTGATCACCGGCTACAACCCGGCAACCGGTGTTGCGGCCTATCAGTACACACTGACCAGCACGACGACGGACGTTCCGGCAGTCACCGAGACCGACAGCTTCTCGCTCACCGTCTCGGACGGCACATCGTCGTCGGCCCCGGCGGCCATCGTCATCGACATCGTCGACGACGTGCCTAATGCGGTCAACGACACCAACAGCATCAGCGAAGACGCGCTCTCGCCGGTCAACGGCAATGTGCTGACCAACGACCTTCATGCCAACAACCAGCCGGGCGCCGACACGCCGACGAGCTTCGTCAGCTGGGATGGCTCGACGACGGGCGCACACGGCACCTTCGTTGCCAATCCCGACGGCACCTACACCTACACGCTCAACAATGCCGATCCGGCGGTGCAGGCGCTGGACGCCGGCCAGACGCTGACCGAGACCTTCAACTACACGATGAAGGATGCCGACGGCGACACCGATACGGCAACGCTGACCATCACCATCAACGGCACCAACGACGTGCCGCAGATCGTCGTTGACCAGGGCAACCCGGCCGGCGCGCATGACCAGGTCTATGAGGCGGGTCTGGCGGCGGGTTCGGCGGCCGGCGACGGCAGCACTGTGGCGACAGGCACCTTCACTGTGTCGGACGCCGACGGGCTCGACGAC
>NZ_RZTC01000070.1:0-7003 GCF_004023165.1 Mesorhizobium sp. M7A.F.Ca.MR.176.00.0.0
CCGCGAGCAGTTCGAGATGCGCACGCACAAGCGTCTGCTCGACATCGTCGATCCGACCCCGCAGACGGTCGATGCTTTGATGAAGCTCGATCTGGCCGCCGGCGTCGACGTCGAGATCAAGCTCTAAGGGAATGAGAGCGCGGTAAGGGGCGGTGCCCCTGGCCCGGAACTCTAAAGGAATTGAACCGATGCGTTCAGGTGTGATTGCAAAGAAGGTGGGAATGACCCGCATCTACAACGATGCCGGGGAACATGTTCCCGTCACCGTTCTCCTGATGGAGAACTGCCAGGTCGTGGCCCAGCGCACGCAAGAGAAGAATGGCTACACCGCCGTTCAGCTCGGCGTTGGCCTTGCCAAGGTGAAGAACACGTCGAAGGCGATGCGCGGCCATTTCGCGACCGCTTCCGTCGAGCCGAAGGCGAAGGTCGCCGAGTTCCGCGTCTCCGCCGACAACATGATCGATGTCGGCGCCGAGATCACCGTCGAGCACTTCGTCGCCGGCCAGAAGGTCGATGTGACGGGCACGACGATCGGCAAGGGCTTTCAGGGCGTCATCAAGCGCCACCACATGGGCGGTGGCCGTGCAACGCACGGTAACTCGGTTTCGCACCGTACGCACGGTTCGACCGGCCAGCGTCAGGACCCGGGCAAGGTGTTCAAGGGCAAGCATATGGCTGGCCACATGGGCGACACCCGCGTCACCACGCAGAATGTCGAGATCGTATCGACCGACGCCGACCGCGGCCTGATCCTGATCCGCGGTGCGGTTCCCGGATCGAAGGGCGCCTGGATCCTGGTCCGCGATGCGGCCAAGGTGGCACTGCCGGCCAATGCGCCGAAGCCTGCCGCGATCCGCGCCGTTGCTGCCGAAAGTGGCGCCAAGAACGAGGCTCCGGCCACAGAGGGAGCGGAATAATGGATCTCAAGATCACAACGCTGGGCGGCAAGGACGCCGGCAAGGTGGAACTCTCCGACGAGATTTTCGGCCTTGATCCGCGCGAAGACATCCTGCAGCGCGTCGTGCGCTGGCAGCTTGCCAAGAAGCAGCAGGGCACGCACAAGACCAAGGGTCGCGCCGAGATCGCGCGCACCGGCGCCAAGATGTACAAGCAGAAGGGTACGGGCCGCGCCCGTCACCATTCGGCACGCGCTCCGCAGTTCCGCGGCGGCGGCAAGGCCCACGGCCCGGTCGTTCGCAGCCACGAGCACGAACTGCCGAAGAAGGTTCGTGCTCTCGGCCTCAAGCATGCTCTCTCGGCCAAGGCCAAGAGCGCGTCGATCATCATCATCGACGAGCTGAAGCTGACCGAGGCCAAGACGAAGGCGCTGATCGCGAATTTCGCGACGCTGGGCCTGACCAACGCTTTGCTGATCGGCGGCGCCGAGCTTGACAAGAACTTCAAGCTGGCGGCGACGAACATCCCCAACATCGACGTGCTGCCCATCCAGGGCATCAACGTCTACGACATTCTGCGCCGCGGCACGCTGGTCCTTTCGAAGGCCGCCGTCGAGGCTCTCGAGGAGCGTTTTAAATGACCGACCTTCGTCATTACGACGTGATCGTCTCGCCGGCGATCACCGAAAAGTCGACCATGGCCTCCGAGCAGAACAAGGTCGTCTTCAACGTCGCCAAGAAGGCGTCGAAGCCGGAAATCAAGGCCGCCGTCGAAGCGCTGTTCGGCGTCAAGGTGATGGCCGTGAACACGCTTGTCCGCAAGGGCAAGATCAAGCGCTTCCGTGGCACGGTTGGCCGCCAGAGCGACGTCAAGAAGGCGGTTGTGACGCTGGCCGATGGTCAGTCGATCGACGTCGCGACGGGTCTCTGAGCAAGGCCGCGAGGACAGAACAATGGCACTGAAAAAATTCAACCCGGTAACGCCCAGCACCCGTCAGCTGGTCATCGTCGACCGCTCGGGTCTTTACAAGGGCAAGCCCGTCAAGGGTCTGACCGAAGGCCTGACCAAGTCGGGCGGCCGCAACAATCACGGTCGCATCACCGCCCGCTTCATCGGCGGTGGTCACAAGCGTTCGTACCGCATCATCGACTTCAAGCGCCGCAAGTTCGACGTCGTCGGCACGGTCGAGCGCATTGAATACGATCCGAACCGCACCGCCTTCATCGCGCTGATCAAGTATGACGATGGCGAGCTGTCCTACATCATCGCTCCGCAGCGTCTGGCTCCCGGCGACAAGATCGTCTCCGGTGAATCGGTCGACGTGAAGCCGGGCAATGCGATGCCGCTGGCTTCGATGCCGGTCGGCACCATCGTCCACAACATCGAGCTGAAGCCGGGCAAGGGCGCTCAGGTCGCCCGTTCGGCAGGTGGTTACGGTCAGCTGGTCGGTCGTGACCAGGGCATGGCGATCCTGCGCCTCAATTCGGGCGAGCAGCGTGTCGTTCACGGCTCCTGCATGGCCACTGTCGGCGCCGTGTCCAATCCGGATCACGGCAACATCAATGACGGCAAGGCCGGTCGCACGGTTTGGCGTGGCAAGCGTCCGCACAATCGCGGCGTGACCATGAACCCGGTCGACCATCCGCACGGCGGCGGCGAAGGCCGCACATCGGGTGGCCGCCATCCGGTTTCGCCCTGGGGCAAGCCGACCAAGGGCAAGAAGACGCGGTCCAACAAGGCGACCGACAAGTTCATCCTGCGCTCGCGCCATCAGCGCAAGAGCTAAGAAGAGGTAACGCCAAGTGACTCGTTCGATTTGGAAAGGCCCCTTCATTGACGGCTACCTTCTCAAGAAGGTGGACAAGGTTCGTGAAGGTGGTCGCAATGAGGTGATCAAGATGTGGAGCCGTCGCTCCACCATCCTGCCGCAGTTCGTCGGCTTCACCTTCGGTGTCTACAACGGCCAGAAGCATGTTCCCGTCTCGGTGAACGAGGACATGGTCGGTCACAAGTTCGGTGAATTCGCTCCGACCCGGACCTATTACGGTCACGGCGCGGATAAGAAGGCGAAGAGGAAATAATCATGGGCAAGGCCAAAGCTCCGCGCAGGCTTGCTGATAACGAAGCGCGCGCCGTATTGCGCACGATCCGTATCAGCCCGCAGAAGCTCAACCTCGTTGCCGCGCTGATCCGCGGCAAGAAGGTCGCGACAGCGCTTTCCGATCTCGAATTCTCGGCCAAGCGGATTTCCGGCACGGTCAAGAAGACGCTGGAATCGGCAATCGCCAACGCGGAAAACAACCACGACCTGGATGTCGATGCACTGATCGTGGCGGAAGCCTATGTCGGCAAGTCGATCGTCATGAAGCGGTTCCATGCCCGTGGCCGCGGTCGCGCCAGCCGTATCGAGAAGCCGTTCTCGCACCTCACGATCGTCGTTCGTGAAGTCGAAGAAAAAGGGGAGGCCGCATAATGGGCCAGAAAGTCAATCCGATCGGTCTTCGCCTCGGCATCAACCGCACCTGGGATTCGCGGTGGTTCGCGAACACCGGCGAGTACGGCAAGCTGCTGCATGAGGACATCAAGATCCGCAAGTATCTCGAGAAGGAGCTCAAGCAGGCTGCCATCTCGAAGGTCGTGATCGAGCGTCCGCACAAGAAGTGCCGCGTCACCATCCACGCCGCGCGCCCGGGTCTGATCATCGGCAAGAAGGGCGCCGACATCGAGAAGCTTCGCAAGAAGCTGATGGAGATGACGAAGTCCGAGACGCACCTCAACATCGTTGAAGTGCGCAAGCCGGAAATCGACGCGACCCTGGTCGCCCAGTCGATCGCCCAGCAGCTCGAGCGTCGTATCGCGTTCCGCCGCGCCATGAAGCGTGCCGTTCAGTCGGCGATGCGCCTCGGGGCCGAAGGCATCCGCATCAACTGCGCCGGCCGCCTCGGCGGCGCCGAGATCGCGCGCATGGAATGGTATCGCGAAGGCCGCGTGCCGCTGCATACGCTGCGTGCGGACGTCGACTACGGTACGGCCGAAGCGCACACGGCTTATGGCATCTGCGGCGTCAAGGTCTGGGTGTTCAAGGGCGAAATCCTTGAGCATGACCCGATGGCTTCGGAGCGTCGGGCCAGCGAAAGCGACGCAGCGCATGGCGGTGGTGGTGATCGCGAACGCGGTCGTCGTCGCGAAAACGCCTGAGACATTTAGGAATTTGGAGTTAGAACGATGCTGCAGCCAAAGCGCACAAAGTTCCGCAAGCAGTTCAAGGGCCGTATCCATGGTACCGCAAAGGGCGGCACCAACCTGGATTTCGGTGGTTTCGGGCTGAAGGCGCTTGAGCCGAACCGCGTCACCGCACGTGAGATCGAGGCGGCCCGCCGCGCGATCACGCGTGAAATGAAGCGCGCTGGTCGCGTCTGGATCCGTATTTTCCCGGACGTGCCGGTCACTTCGAAGCCGACCGAAGTCCGCATGGGTAAGGGCAAGGGTGCGGTCGACTACTGGGCGGCGCGCGTCAAGCCGGGCCGTATCATGTTCGAGATCGACGGCGTCAATGAAGAAACCGCCCGTGAGGCACTGCGTCTCGGCGCGGCCAAGCTCTCGGTCAAGACGCGCTTCGTGCAGCGCATCGCAGAATAAGGACGGGCTGATCATGAAAGCCGAAGACATCCGGACCAAGACCCAGGACCAGTTGACCGACGACCTGGCCAGCCTGAAGAAGGAGCAGTTCAACCTGCGCTTCCAGAAGGCCACCGGCCAGCTCGAGAAGACCGCGCGCGTGAGACAGGTCCGTAAGGATATTGCGCGTATCAAGACCATCGCTGCGGAAAAGTCCGCGGCTAAGAAGGCTTAAGGACGAAAACCATGCCAAAGCGCATTCTGCAGGGCACCGTCGTCAGCGACAAGAACGAGAAGACGGTTGTCGTCAAGGTCGAACGGCGCTTCACGCATCCCGTGATGAAGAAGACCGTGCGCATGACCAAGAAGTACAAGGCGCACGACGAAAACAACGCCCACAAGGTTGGCGATCAGGTGTTCATCCAGGAATCGAAGCCGATTTCCAAGGACAAGCGCTGGATCGTCGTGTCTTCGGACCAAGCCTGACCTCGGGCGTAAACAACGAATTTTGGACAGACCGGGGAGGGGCTTTGAGCCCATCCCGTTAGAAGAGAAGAAGGCGGCCAGTCATGATTCAGATGCAAACAAACCTCGACGTCGCGGATAATTCCGGCGCCCGTCGTGTCATGTGCATCAAGGTGCTGGGCGGCTCGAAGCGGAAATACGCTTCCGTGGGCGACATCATCGTGGTGTCGATCAAGGAAGCCATTCCGCGCGGCCGCGTAAAGAAGGGCGATGTGATGAAGGCGGTCGTGGTTCGCACGGCCAAGGACATCCGCCGCCCGGACGGCAGCGTGATCCGTTTCGACAAGAACGCGGCCGTTCTCGTCGACAACAAGAAAGAGCCGATCGGCACGCGTATCTTCGGACCGGTTCCGCGCGAACTCCGCGCCAAGAACCACATGAAGATCATCTCGCTCGCGCCTGAAGTGCTGTAAGGAGCCGGACCAATGCAAAAGATTAGAAAAGGCGACAAGGTCGTCGTGCTGGCCGGCAAGGACAAGGGCCGTTCGGGCGAAGTCCTCTCGGTACAGCCGAAGGAAGACACCGCGCTGGTGCGCGGCGTCAACATGATCCGTCGTCACCAGAAGCAGTCCCAGTCCCAAGAGGGCGGGATCATCACCAAGGAAGCGCCGATCCAGCTGTCGAACATCGCGCTGGCCGACCCCAAGGATGGCAAGCCGACCCGCGTCGGCTTCATCTTCCAGAAGGACGGCAAGAAGGTGCGCGTCGCCAAGCGCTCGGGAGAAGTCATCAATGGCTAAGGCTCAATCCAAGCAGGCGACCGCGAACAACACGCCGCGCCTCAAGCAGGTCTACAACGAGACCATCCGCAAGGCGTTGCAGGAACAGTTCGGCTACGACAACGAGATGCAGGTTCCGCGCATCGACAAGATCGTGCTGAACATGGGCGTTGGCGAAGCGACCGCCGATTCGAAGAAGCCTTCGATCGCGGCCGAAGACCTGGCGATGATCGCCGGCCAGAAGGCCGTCGTCACCCGCGCCCGCAACTCGATCGCCGGCTTCAAGGTCCGCGAGAAGATGCCGATCGGCGCTAAGGTCACGCTGCGCAAGGAACGTATGTACGAGTTCCTCGACCGTCTCGTGAACATCGCACTGCCACGCGTCCGCGACTTCCGCGGGCTCAATCCGAAGAGCTTCGATGGCCGTGGCAACTACGCCATGGGCATCAAGGAACACATCGTGTTCCCGGAGATCAACTACGACAAGGTTGATCAGATCTGGGGCATGGACGTCATCGTTTGTACGACTGCGAAGACGGATGACGAAGCCAGGGCATTGCTCAAGGCTTTCAACTTCCCCTTCCGCCAGTAACGGCAGCGAGAAAAGGAAAAATCTGAAATGGCAAAGACCAGCTCAGTCGAGAAGAACAACAGGCGCCGCAAGCTTGCCGACCAGTACGGTCCCAAGCGCGCTGCCCTGAAGGCGATCATCATGGATCAGTCCAAGCCGATGGAAGAGCGTTTCCGCGCTCAGCTCAAGCTTGCCGCCATGCCGCGCAACTCGGCCAAGATCCGCATCCGCAACCGCTGCGAAGTCACCGGCCGTCCGCGCGCCTACTATCGCAAGCTCAAAGTATCGCGCATCGCGCTTCGTGATCTCGGCAATAACGGCCAGATCCCGGGCCTGGTCAAGTCGAGCTGGTAAGGAGGACATAACATGTCATTGAGCGATCCTCTCGGCGATATGCTGACCCGCATCCGCAACGCGTATGGCCGCAAGAAGTCGAGCGTTTCGACGCCGGCTTCGCGTCTGCGCACCCGCGTCCTCGACGTGCTGAAGGCTGAAGGCTATATCCGCGATTACAGCCAGACCGACTTCGACAACGGCAAGTCCGAAATCGAGATCGAGCTGAAGTATTTCGACGGCGCGCCGGTCGTGCGCGAAATCGCCCGCGTCTCGAAGCCAGGCCGCCGCGTCTATGTTTCGGCCAAGTCGATTCCGCAGGTCGCCAACGGCCTCGGCA
>NZ_RZTC01000070.1:7013-10689 GCF_004023165.1 Mesorhizobium sp. M7A.F.Ca.MR.176.00.0.0
GCCTCGGCATCGCCATCCTTTCGACACCGAAGGGCGTGATGGCCGACCATGAAGCACGTGAACAGAACGTCGGCGGTGAGATTCTCTGCCAGATCTTCTGATCTGGCAGTTGACCGCAAAGTGGAATCCGGTCTCCGGATCGTTCCCGAAGACAGAGACCTGAAACAAGAGAAGTGACGAGGACAACAAAATGTCTCGTATTGGAAAGAAACCCGTTTCGCTGCCGCAGGGCGTGACCGCGACCGTCAACGGCCAGACCGTGACGGCGAAGGGCCCCAAGGGTGAGCTGAAGTTCGTGGTGAACGACGAAGTGCTGGTCAAGATGGAAGGCAGCGAGATCGCTGTCCTGCCGCGCGACCAGACCAAGACCGCCCGCTCCAAGTGGGGCATGTCGCGCACGCAGATCGTCAACATCCTGCAGGGCGTCAAGGACGGTTTCGAGAAGAAGCTCGAGATCACCGGCGTCGGCTATCGCGCGGCACTTCAGGGCAAGAACCTGCAGCTGGCGCTTGGCTTCAGCCATGACGTCGTCTATGAGACGCCGGCCGGCATCACCATTACCGTGCCGAAGCCGACCGAAATCACCGTGGCCGGCATCGACAAGCAGCAAGTCGGCCAGGTTGCGGCCGAGATCCGCGAGTATCGCGGTCCCGAGCCCTACAAGGGCAAGGGCGTCCGCTATGCCGGCGAGAAGATCGTCCGCAAGGAAGGCAAGAAGAAGTAGCGGGCCTGGCCTCGAGAAGTTGAGGCCAAGCCAAGAAGTGTAACGCCGCGGGGAGCGGTCGCGGGAGGCGCTTTCGCCTACCGCATATGGCGGCCCCCGTTTTTTGAAGGCAAGGAAGACCATCATGGGTACCAAGGAATCCACGCAGCGCCGCGCGCAGCGCGTCCGTCGTCAGATCAAGAAGGTCGCCGGCGAGCGTCCGCGTCTGTCGGTCCACCGCACGTCGAAGAACATCTACGTGCAGGTCATCGACGACGCCAAGGGCCACACCATCGCTGCCGCTTCGACGCTCGAGAAGGACCTCAAGGGTTCGCTCAAGACCGGCGCCGACACCGCCGCCGCCGCCGCGATCGGCAAGCTGATCGCCGAGCGCGCCACCAAGGCCGGCGTCAAGGAAGTCGTCTTCGACCGCGGTGCCTACATCTATCACGGCCGCGTCAAGGCGCTCGCCGAGGCTGCCCGCGAAGGTGGCTTGAGCTTCTAAGCATAGTCCCGAAAAGTTGCAGACTTTTCGGATAGGGATTATGCGAAGGAATTGATTTCGCCCCCGGTGACCGTTTCCCGATTTATTCGGGGCGAGGCACCGGATCTTATCAGCAACCGTGCTTCCGGAAAAAAACAAGGAACAGGATATGGCACAGGAACGTAGGGATGGCGGCCGCGGCCGCGATCGTGAAGAACGCGATGACGGCATGGTGGACAAGCTCGTCCACATCAACCGCGTCGCCAAGGTCGTCAAGGGCGGCCGTCGCTTCGGTTTTGCAGCACTCGTCGTCGTCGGCGACCAGAAGGGCCGCGTCGGCTTTGGTCACGGCAAGGCGCGCGAAGTGCCGGAAGCCATCCGCAAGGCAACTGAATCGGCCAAGCGCGACATGATCTTCGTGCCGCTGCGCTCGGGCCGTACGCTGCATCACGACGTCGAAGGACGCTGGGGTGCTGGACGCGTGCTGCTGCGCGCCGCCAAGCAAGGTACCGGCATCATCGCCGGTGGCCCGATGCGCGCTGTCTTCGAGACGCTCGGCATGCATGACGTGGTCGCCAAGTCGATGGGTTCGTCGAACCCCTACAACATGGTTCGCGCCACCTTCGACGCGCTGAAGAGCCAGATGCATCCCAAGGATGTGGCTGCTGCTCGCGGCATCAAGTATTCGACCCTTCAGGCCCGCCGCGGCACCGCCGTTGCGGCTGAAGAATAGTCGAGCTGACCAGGGATTTTGACCATGGCCAAGAAAGCAACCAAGACCATCACCGTTGAGCAGATCGGTTCGCCGATCCGCCGTCCGAAGGAACAGCGCGCGACGCTGGTCGGCCTCGGCCTCAACAAGATGCACAAGCAGCGCACGCTGGAAGATACGCCCTCCGTGCGCGGCATGATCGCTGCCGTCCAGCATCTCGTCCGCGTCGTGGACGAGGGCTGAGCCAGAGCGCAGGAGAACTCAGATGAAACTCAACGATCTGCGTGACAAGGACGGCGCGACGCACTCCAAGAAGCGTCTCGGCCGTGGTATCGGCTCCGGCTCCGGCAAGACCGGCGGTCGTGGCGTCAAGGGCCAGAAGGCGCGCTCCGGCGTCGCCATCAACGGCTTCGAGGGCGGCCAGATGCCGCTCTACCGGCGCCTGCCGAAGCGTGGCTTCAACAACATCTTCGCCAAGAGCTTCACCGTCGTGTCGCTGGCCCGCATCCAGGTGGCCATCGATGCCAAGAAGCTCGATGCCAAGGCGACCGTGACGGCTGAATCGCTGGTTGCCGCCGGCGTCATCCGCCGCGTCAAGGACGGCGTGCGCATCCTCTCGGACGGCGAGATCAAGGCGAAGCTCGCCTTTGACGTCGCCGGCGCCTCCAAGGCCGCGATCGAGAAGATCGAAAAGGCCGGCGGTTCGGTCAAGCTGCCGCAGGAAAAGGCAGCTGCCGAGTAACGGCAATTTGAAGCGCGATCGGCAGGAGTGGGATCCGTTTTTGCTCACGATTGCGCTTTGATCTGCTCAACGAGGCGGCCGCGTCAACGCGGCCGCTTGCATGTTTAGAGCCCGGAGCTTATCTCGTGAGCTTCGGTGAAACGCGCCGCCTGACCTCAGGGCCATCAAGCGTTACCAAGCGGAGAATCAGGCATGGCTTCGGCTGCTGAACAATTAGCCTCGAATCTGAATTTCTCGGCCTTCGCCAAGGCGGAGGATTTGAAGAAGCGCATCTGGTTCACGATCGGCGCGCTGCTCGTCTATCGCCTCGGCACCTACATCCCGCTTCCCGGTATCAATCCCGACGCCTTCGCCCAGGCCTTCTCTTCGCAGAGCAAGGGCGTGCTTGGCATGTTCAACATGTTCGCCGGCGGCGCCGTGCAGCGCATGGCGATCTTTGCGCTCGGCATCATGCCTTACATCTCCGCCTCCATCATCATGCAGCTGATGACTTCGGTCATCCCGTCGCTGGAAGCGCTGAAGAAGGAAGGCGAACAGGGCCGCAAGGTCATCAACCAATACACGCGCTACGGCACGGTGCTGCTTGCGCTGGTTCAGGCCTATGGCATTTCTGTCGGTCTGGAAGGCGGCAACGGCATCGTCAGCGATCCCGGCATGTTCTTCCGCATCTCGACCGTCGTCACGCTGGTCGGCGGCACCATGTTCCTGATGTGGCTGGGCGAGCAGATCACCGCGCGCGGCATCGGCAACGGCATTTCGCTGATCATCTTCTCCGGCATCGTCGCCGGCCTGCCGCACGCCATCTCCGGCACGCTGGAGCTTGGTCGCACCGGCGCGCTGTCGACCGGCCTGATCCTGGCGATCATCGTGCTGGCCGTCGTCGTCATCGCGCTCATCGTGTTCTTCGAGCGAGCCCAGCGCCGCTTGCTGATCCAGTACCCGAAGCGCCAGGTCGGTAACCGCATGTTCCAGGGCGATACCTCGCATCTGCCGCTGAAGCTCAACACGTCGGGTGTCATTCCGCCGATCTTCGCG
>NZ_RZTC01000070.1:10699-18368 GCF_004023165.1 Mesorhizobium sp. M7A.F.Ca.MR.176.00.0.0
GTTGCTGCCGGCTACCGTCGCGGGCTTCTCGCAGACGGCCAACATGCCGGCCTGGGCCAGCACCATCCTGGCCGCGCTCGGCCATGGCCAGCCGCTCTACATGGCATTCTATGCGGCGATGATCGCGTTCTTCGCCTTCTTCTACACTGCGATTGTCTTCAACCCGAAGGACACCGCCGACCAGCTCAAGAAGCATTCAGGCTTCATCCCGGGTTATCGACCGGGCGAGCGCACCGCCGATTACATCGATTACGTTCTCACCCGCATCACCGTCGTCGGCGCCATCTATCTGGTGCTGGTGTGCCTGTTGCCGGAGTTCCTGATCTCGGCGACTGGCGTACCATTCTACCTTGGTGGCACATCGCTTCTGATCGTGGTCAGTGTCACGCTCGATACGGTTGCGCAGATTCAGGGGCACCTGATTGCGCACCAGTATGAAGGCCTGATCAAGAAGTCGAAGCTGCGCGGGGGGAAGAAAGCCAGATGAGGTTGATATTGCTTGGGCCGCCAGGAGCGGGCAAGGGGACGCAAGCACAAAGACTGGTAGAAAAACACGGCATACCCCAGCTCTCGACGGGCGACATGCTGCGTGCTGCCGTCCAGGCAGGCACCGAAGTCGGCAAGCGCGCCAAGGCGGTGATGGATGCCGGTGAACTGGTGTCCGACGCGATCGTCAACGCGATCGTCGCCGAGCGTATCGATCAGCCCGACTGCGCCAAGGGGTTCATCCTCGACGGCTATCCGCGGACCCTGGTGCAGGCGGATGCGGTCGAGCAGATGCTGTTGGATCGCTCCCAGGCCCTCGACGCCGTCATTGAGCTCGTGGTCGACGACAAGGCCCTGGTTGGCCGGATCGTCAAGCGCGCCGACGAGGCGCAGGCCGCCGGCCTTCCCGTTCGCAAGGACGACAACCCGACCGTGTTCGAAGAGCGCCTGAGGGAATACTACAAGAAGACGTCGCCGCTGATTGGCTACTACTATGCCAATGGCAAGCTCCGCAGTGTCGACGGCATGGCCGATATCGACGCCGTGACGGAACAGATCGAAGCGGTGCTCAAGGACGCAGTGCGGGGAAATTAACGATTGCACTTGACGGAGGCGGTTCGCTGCGGTATGGCGGCCCGTCTTCCTATCAGGCATGAGCTTTGCTTGTCCGCAAGGGCAAGGCAGCCGCATTGAACTGGAAACTCCCGCATGGGCCGGCCTCCACCGGACGCGGGGCAACTTAAGACAGCGCCGTGCCCGCCTCGTTTTTGAGGATTGGCCGGCCCACATGGAGAAGGGAAGAACATGGCTCGTATAGCCGGCGTCAACATTCCGACCAACAAGCGCGTTGTCATTGCGCTTCAATACATTCACGGCATCGGCAAGCGGTTCGCCCAGGAGATCGTCGACAAGGTCGGCATCCCGGCCGAGCGCCGCGTCAACCAGCTGACCGACGCGGAAGTGCTGCAGATCCGCGAAACCATCGACCGCGATTACCAGGTCGAGGGCGACCTGCGCCGCGAAGTCTCGATGAACATCAAGCGGCTCATGGACCTCGGCTGCTACCGCGGCCTGCGTCACCGCCGCTCGCTGCCGGTCCGCGGCCAGCGCACGCATACCAATGCGCGCACCCGCAAGGGCCCGGCCAAGTCGATCGCCGGCAAGAAGAAGTAATTTTTTAGGGGAATAAGGGAGTAGGGGAGTAAGGCAGTAGGGAATGCCCGCCAGTCGGGTCGCACTTTTCCCTACTCCCTTACTGCCCTATTCCCCTACTCCCTTACGAAGGTGGAGCCGCTGGCATTACGGCGGTGTAGAGATCAACTGAAAGGACTATCATGGCCAAGGAAGCCGCTCGTGTTCGCCGTCGCGAACGCAAGAACATCTCGTCGGGCGTTGCCCACGTCAATTCGACCTTCAACAACACGATGATCACCATCACCGACGCGCAGGGCAATTCGATTGCCTGGTCGTCGGCCGGTGCCCAGGGCTTCAAGGGTTCGCGCAAGTCGACCCCGTTCGCTGCCCAGATGGCTGCCGAGGATGTTGCCAAGAAGGCCCAGGAACACGGCATGCGCATGCTCGAAGTCGAGGTCTGCGGACCCGGCTCCGGTCGTGAATCGGCATTGCGCGCCCTGCAGGCGGCCGGCTTCACCATCACCTCGATCCGTGATGTGACGCCGATCCCGCACAATGGCTGCCGCCCGCGCAAGAAGCGTCGCGTCTAAGCATTTACCGAACGCCGCGCGAGCGCCCTTGGGCGCTCCTCCGCGGCATTCCAGGTCGCCCGCCACGATTGGATGGTGGCGGGTCAACGGAAGGAAAGCATCATGATCCAGAAAAATTGGCAGGAACTGATCAAGCCGAACAAGATCGAGTTCTCGTCGAAGAAGAAGACGCTGACCACGCTGGTCGCCGAGCCTCTCGAGCGTGGCTTTGGCCTGACGCTGGGCAACGCGCTGCGCCGCGTGCTTCTGTCTTCGCTGCGCGGTGCGGCTGTTACCGCCGTGCAGATCGACGGCGTTCTGCATGAATTCTCGTCCATCGCCGGCGTGCGCGAGGACGTGACCGACATCGTCTTGAATATCAAGGAAATCGCCATCCGCATGGAAGGCGATGGTCCCAAGCGCATGGTCGTTCGCAAGCAGGGACCGGGTGCTGTTCTTGCCGGCGACATCCAGACGGTTGGCGACGTCGAGATCCTCAACCCCGACCACGTCATCTGCACGCTGGACGAAGGCGCTGAAATCCGCATGGAATTCACCGTCGACACCGGCAAGGGTTACGTGCCGGCCGACCGCAACCGCGCCGAAGACGCGCCGATCGGCTTGATCCCGGTCGACAGCCTTTATTCGCCGGTCAAGAAGGTCTCCTACAAGGTCGAGAACACCCGCGAGGGCCAGGTTCTCGACTATGACAAGCTGACCATGACGATCGACACCGACGGTTCGATCACCGGCGAGGACGCGGTGGCTTTCGCCGCCCGCATCCTGCAGGACCAGCTCGGCCTGTTCGTCAACTTCGACGAGCCGCAGAAGGAAGTGGCCGCCGAGGCCGTCACCGAGCTCGCCTTCAACCCGGCGCTGCTCAAGAAGGTCGACGAACTCGAGCTTTCGGTGCGTTCGGCCAACTGCCTGAAGAACGACAACATCGTCTATATCGGCGACCTGATCCAGAAGACCGAAGCCGAGATGCTGCGCACCCCGAACTTCGGCCGCAAGTCGCTGAACGAGATCAAGGAAGTCCTGGCGGCGATGGGCCTGCACCTCGGCATGGAAGTGCCGGACTGGCCGCCGGAAAACATCGAAGACCTCGCTAAGCGTTACGAAGACCAATATTGAGCATGAATTCCAAGGATGGGCGGCGTGGGCCGCTCGATCCGACGGTCATGCGGAAAACCATCAGAGGCCGCGGCCTCTTGAACAACTGAAGAAGGAAAAGAGCCATGCGCCACGGTTTCAAAGGCCGTCGCTTCGCCCGAAGCATTAGCCATCGCAAGTCGATGTTCGCCAACCTCGCCGTGTCGCTGCTCGAGCACGAGCAGATCGTCACGACCTTGCCGAAGGCGAAGGACCTGCGTCCGATCGTCGAGAAGCTGGTGACGCTCGGCAAGCGCGGCGACCTGCATGCCCGCCGCCAGGTCATTGCCCAGATCGGCAATGAAGGCGTCGTCAAGCGTCTGTTCGATACCATCGCGCCGCGCTACGCCAACCGCAATGGCGGCTATCTGCGCATCATGAAGGCGGGCTTCCGTCACGGTGACAACGCCGCCATGGCTGTCATCGAGTTCGTCGATCGCGACGTCTCGGCCAAGGGCGCCGGCGACCGCGCTCGCATCGAAGCCGAAAGCGCTGACACGGATGCCGCAGCCGCATAAGGCTCGGTTTTCCCAAATGACTTCAAAGGGGCCTGCGGGCCCCTTTTTTGTTTGCCGATGTTTGCTGTCCATCGGCCAGCGCCAGGTACTGGCTTCCGCTCAACAGCTTCCAATCGAATGCACCCGGTACCTCTTCAGTCTTCGGGTAAGGATATGAATAGATACTGTCGAGAACGGCTCGAGAATCGATTTTCGCCATCGCTTGCGACGGGGAGGAGGCCTTCAAATAGGTTTCGGCATCTTGGTTGCCGATGAAGTCGGCAGCCACATGAAAATGTATCTGAAGTCGGTCCGGCGCAGATGTTCATCCCGATGTCATGGCCGGATGCCGCGTAGAAAACCTTGGCCTGATCTGGAGTCCAAAGGCCGGCACCCAGGAACTCTGATGGCTTTGTCTTTCCGCTGAACCCGTCCAGGGAGAGTGCAAAGCGAGTGGTGAGAGCCTCCAAATCGCCTTTGAGGTAACTGGCCTGCTCAATTTGAAACCAGTTCATCTGGCGAGGCGGCGTGATATCAAAGGAAATTTCGAGCTTTCCGAACGTCCAGTAATCTGGATCGACATGCTCAGGCATGCCGAGCACTTCGACAATCTCGGCCATTGTCATGTCGGGGGAGATCGGCCCCAAGCTACCGGTCTTCAAAAAGTCACGGAAAGACAGGAGTTGTTTTTTCATCAGGGCCACGAGGTTTTCGGTTTCAAGGTCAGCTGTAGCTGTTTTGCTGCCCAAAATAGTCGGATTTCAGCGGCTTAGCCTTTCATTTTGCACAATCGTCGGGACAATGCCCCCGAACTTGCCTTGGAGGATTCGCGAATGCGCGCCAGAAGACTGCCCCTTGTTCTGCTTTTCGCCATCATGGCGTTTGCGGCCGCACCGGTGGTCAGGCAGTCATTGGCCGAGGAGACGAAGACCGATCCCGGCCTGTCCGATGTGCTGACCGACCTGCTGCATGGCGTGGAAGGCGAAAACGCCACGGCTGGTCCCGACAAGCGCGTACCCTTCGGCCGCGAGGAGGTGCAATTGTCGTTTGCGCCGCTGGTCAAGCAGACAGCCCCGGCCGTGGTCAACGTCTATGCCTCGCAGACGGCCAAGGTCACGTCGCCTTTCGACGGCGATCCGTTCTTCGAGGAATTCTTCGGTCGCTCGCAGCCGCGTGCACAGTCTTCGCTCGGCTCCGGCGTGCTGGTCGATCCGACCGGCGTCGTGGTCACCAATTACCACGTCATCAAGGATGCCGACCGGGTCAAGGTGGCGACCGCTGATGGGCGTGAGTTCGACAGCAAGGTGCTGCTCAAGGACGAGACACTCGACCTCGCCGTGCTCAAGATCACCTCGGACAAGCCGTTTCCGGTTATCGCCATCGGCGATTCCGACGCGCTTGAGGTCGGCGACCTGCTGCTGGCCATCGGCAACCCCTTCGGCGTCGGCCAGACCACCACCAGCGGCATCGTCTCGGCACTGGCCCGCAGCCATATCGGCGTCTCCGATTCCAGCTTCTTCATCCAGACCGACGCCGCCATCAATCCTGGCAATTCCGGCGGCGCGCTGATCAACATGGGCGGCCAGCTGGTCGGCATCAACACCGCCATCTATAGCCGCAGCGGCGGTTCGATCGGCATCGGCTTCGCCATTCCCTCGAATATGGTCCGCGCTTTTGCCGACGCGGCCAAGGCCGGGCTCGACTTCTTCGAGCGGCCCTATATCGGCGCCGAGTTCGAAGCGGTGACGCCGCAGATCGCCGAATCGCTCGGCATGGAGAAGCCGACCGGTGCGCTGGTCTCGTCGGTCGAAGCGACCGGTCCGGCCGGCAAGGCAGGACTCAAGCCCGGCGACGTGGTGCTGCAACTCAATGGCAAGCCGGTCGAGAGCATCGAAGCGCTGGACTACCGGATGGCGACGCTGTCGATCGGCACCACCGCCAATTTCGCGGTTTTAACCAAGGGCCAGCAGGCGGCGATGGATATTGCGCTGGAGCGTGCTCCGGAAGGCATGAAAGCTGCCGAGGTGACGCTGCATGGCCGCAGCCCGTTTTCGGGCGCCAAGGTCGCGGAGCTGTCGCCCCGGCTCGCGCAGCGGCTTGGCCTGCGCACGGACATCAAGGGCGTCACCGTGGTCGACATCAACCGTGATTCTCCGGCCGCCGATTTCGGCTTCCAGCCGGGCGACATCGTGCGCGAGGTGAACGGCACCACCATCGATACCGCGGCGACCCTGGAGTTGGCGGCCAGGACGGATACGCGCTGGTGGCGCTTTACCGTCGAGCGTGGCGGGCAGATAATGCGTCAGGTGTTGCGTTATTAGGGCTGGGTTCCGTGCATTCGGGCTCATGCTCCAACGAAAAAGAAGTGCATGGCCGATCTGTTCAGCGTCGATGAACCGGAAAAGACTCCACCTGGGCGGCCGCTGGCCGACAGGCTGCGGCCGAGAAACCTTGGCGAGGTCGTCGGCCAGGAGCATCTGACCGGCCCTGACGGCGCGCTGACCCGGTTGATCGGTTCCGGCTCGCTCGGCTCGATGATCTTCTGGGGGCCGCCCGGCACCGGCAAGACCACCGTGGCGCGCCTGCTTGCCGGCGAAACCAGCCTGGCCTTCGAGCAGATATCGGCTGTCTTTTCCGGCGTCGCCGACCTGAAAAAGGTGTTCGAAGCGGCCAAATTGCGCCGCACCAATGGCCGCCAGACCTTGCTGTTCGTCGACGAGATCCATCGCTTCAACCGTGCCCAGCAAGACAGCTTTCTCCCGGTCATGGAGGACGGGACAGTCGTGCTGGTTGGCGCCACGACCGAAAACCCGTCCTTCGAACTGAATGCCGCTTTGTTGTCACGCGCGCGCGTTCTGGTCTTCCATTCGCTTGGCGAGGAGAGCATCTCCAAGCTGATGGTGCGGGCGGAGGAGACCGAGGGCAGGGCGCTGCCGCTCGACGACGAGGCGCGGACCATGCTCATCCGCATGAGCGATGGCGACGGCCGGGCCTCGCTGACGCTCGCGGAAGAAGTCTGGCGGGCAGCCAAACCCGGCGAGGTCTTCGATCCCGAGGGACTGCAGCGCATCGTCCAGCGCCGCGCGCCGATCTACGACAAGGGCCAGGACGGCCATTACAATCTGATCTCGGCGCTGCACAAATCGGTACGCGGTTCAGACCCTGACGCGGCTCTCTACTATCTCGCACGCATGTTCGATGCCGGCGAGGATCCGCTCTATCTAGGCCGCCGGTTGGTGCGCATGGCGATGGAAGACATTGGCCTTGCCGACCCGCAGGCGCTTGTCGTCGCCAATGCCGCCAAGGATGCCTATGATTATCTTGGCTCGCCCGAGGGCGAGTTGGCGTTTGCCGAGGCCACCGTCTATCTCGCCACCGCGCCCAAATCCAACGCCGTCTACAATGCTTTCAAGGCTGCCACGCGGGCCGCGAAGGAACACGGCTCGCTGCTGCCGCCCAAGCACATCCTCAACGCACCGACAAAGCTGATGAAAGAGGAGGATTACGGCGCCGGCTATCGTTACGACCATGACGAGCCGGATGCCTTTTCGGGGCAGGATTATTTTCCCGAGAAGATGGGCCGCCAGACCTTCTATGATCCGCCCGAGCGCGGCTTCGAGCGCGACATCAGGAAGCGGCTCGACTATTGGGCGAAGCTGCGCAAGGAGCGGGAGTAGCAGGCTTGCGTGAGGCCGTTGACCAGATCCACCAGGCAGCCAGCCGGCCACGATAGCAGGGCCGTTGTGTGGTAACCCAAAAAACCTTATCAAGGCGCACGACCGGGCGGTGGTCGTTGCCGTGATTTGGGCACTTCATTCGCAACAGGATCGC
>NZ_RZTC01000070.1:18377-35811 GCF_004023165.1 Mesorhizobium sp. M7A.F.Ca.MR.176.00.0.0
ACCCTTCGCAAGTCCCTTCGCAAATTCGCCATTGCCATCCCGCTTCTCGCCCTTGGCTTCTATTTCATTCCCATCCTGACGACGATCTTCATCATCTGCGGCCTGATCGACGTGCTGCGCAACGACCGCAAGGATCTGTCGCTGTTCTCAGGCTATTTTCTCGGCAACGGCCTGTTCACCTGGCTGCTTTCGCCGTTCAATCTGCTGGTCGACCTCTTGTGCTACAGAAATCCAGGTGTCTGGAAGCTGGAGCAGTTTCCCGCCGACTATCAGCGCGAGGTCAACGAGGTCCTGGACATCTTCAAGGCGCGCAAAGATGAGATCATTGCCGATATCGACGCCAATTTCGGCGCCGGCCGGCGCGGCATGTATGTCTACCAGTGGTACGGCAAGCACAGGATCGACAACGTCGCCGAGTTCAACAAGGATTTCAAGTACATCAAGACCATAGCCGTTTCCGTCTTCAGCAAGCGCGAATCGACGTCCTGGCATTTCGGCCCGCTGCGGCTCAGCCTGCGCATCCTCTACAATCTGATCCCGGTTAAGTCGGAGATTTTCGTCGAGTGCGGCAACGTCAAGAATTATTGGTACGACAATCCGCTGTTCATCTTCGACGACACGCTGCTGCACCGCTCGGTCAACGAGTATGACGGACGCCGCTACTGCGTGTTCATGGACATCATCCGGCCGTCTCCGGTTCCCAGACTGATCGCGGGCATGCTCTCAATCGTCTCGGTCAGCGTCGAGCGCATCAATTCCATGTTCTACAAGAACTGGAAGATGATCGGTTCGACCAAGCCGAAGAATGCCGGGACGACCTGAGCAGGCAATCGCTCAATGCAGCTGGCGGCATCGGCTGAATTTGAATAGCCCGGGGAAGTACCGAAGATGTTCAATCTGCTTCTCGTCGTCGTCGGTGGCGGCATCGGCGCCGGAATTCGTCACCTTACCAACATCGGCGCGCTGCGTTTTGTCGGCCCCAGCTATCCCTGGGGCACGATGGCCATCAACATCATCGGCTCCTTCGCCATGGGGCTGTTCATCGCCTCCATGATGCGCCGTGGCGGATCGAACGAGGTCAGGCTGTTCGTTGCTACCGGCATTCTTGGCGGCTTCACCACCTTCTCAGCCTTTTCGCTTGATTTCGCGACGCTGTGGGAGCGGGGAGCCACGCTGCCTGCGCTGGCTTATGCCCTTGCCAGCGTCATTGGCGCCATTATCGCCCTGTTTCTGGGACTTTGGCTCGCAAGAAGCCTGCCTTAGTGCTATTGCCGCGCCAAGAACAGGCCGAGCTTCGCTCGGGAAACGGATAAGCGACAAAAAACATGGCAGGCGTTGAACAGATCACGGTGGAGGCCGGCGAAGCGGGCATGCGGCTCGACCGCTGGTTCAAGACCCATTTCCCGGGCCTTGGTTTCGGCCATTTGCAGAAGCTTCTGCGCTCCGGCCAGATCCGCGTCGATGGCGGACGGGTCAAGGCCGACACTCGTGTCGAGCCCGGCCAGATGGTTCGCGTCCCGCCGCTCGAGGTCGACAAGAAGGGCGAGAGTGCGCTGACCGGCCACTCGATCCGCAACCAGGGCGATGCCGATGTCCTGTCGAAAATGCTGATCCATGAAGATCCCAAGGTTTTCGTCTTCAACAAGCCGGCGGGCCTTGCGGTGCAGGGCGGCTCGGGCGTCACCCGCAATGTCGACGACATGCTGGAGGCCTGGCGCAGCCAGAAGGGCGAGAAGCCCAGACTGGTTCACAGGCTCGACCGCGACACTTCGGGTGTTCTGGTCGTCGCCCGCACCCGGCTGGCCGCCATGAAGCTCTCGGAAGCGTTTCGCGCCCGCGAGACCAAGAAGACCTATTGGGCGCTGGTCAAGGGCGTGCCGCCCAAGCGCGAGGACAAGATCTCGACCTGGCTGATCAAGGAGCCGACGCCGGACGGTGACCGCGTGCGTGTCGCCGCGCATGGGGAAAAGGGCGCCGATCACGCCGTCTCCTACTACCGCATCATCGAGCAGGCTGCGCAGACGATGACCTGGCTTGAAATGGAGCCCTATACGGGCCGCACCCACCAGCTTCGTGTCCACGCCGCCTACATCGGCTGCCCGATCCTGGGCGATCCGAAATATTTCGAGGCCGACACCAACTGGGACTTTCCCGGCGGCATTCAAAACCGCCTGCATCTGCACGCCCGCCGCATCATCATTCCGCATCCCGACAAGGGCGTCATCGATGTCACCGCGCCAATGCCGCCGCACATGCGCCAGAGCTGGAACCTGATCGGCTTCGACGACGCCAGCGCGGAGGACTGATCGTGGGCGGCGCCAGCGACGCGCTCGACCGGCGCGACACGGTCGACATGGCCGCCGCCGCCATCATGGTCGGGCTGACCTTTTCCTGGGGGTTGAATTACGTCGCCGCCAAGATCTCCTACGCCGGCTATGACCCGGTCTTCCTGTCGATCGCGCGCTCGATCGTCGGCGGCCTGTGTGTCTTTGCCTGGTGCCGGTGGCGCGGCATCGCGCTTTTCACGCGCGACGGAACCTTGCTCGCCGGCATCGTGGTTGGCGCGCTTTTCGGCATAGAGTTCCTTTGCCTTTATGTCGGCCTGGAGCATACGACCGTTGCCCGCAACACGCTGCTGGTCAACACGATGCCATTCTGGATGCTGCTCGGCGGCCATTTCCTGCTCGGTGAGCAGATCACGTTGAGGAAATTCCTTGGCCTGCTGCTGGCCTTTGCCGGCCTTGCCGCAGTGTTTTCCGACAAGCTTGGCGGCGGCGGAGACATGCTGTTCGGCGATCTGCTGAGCCTTGGCTCCGGATTCTTTTGGGCTTTGACCAACATCCTCATCAAGCGCTCGAAGCTGGTCGAGGCGAGCGCCGAGAAGCTTCTGCTTTACCAGCTCGCCGGGGCAGCGATCGTCGGGGTCTTGGTGCTGCCTCTCGCCGGCCCGCCCGTTCGCGACCCAACCGTGCTGCCGACCTTGGCGCTGCTCTTCCAGGCTGTCTACATCGTCGCCTTCACCTATGTGCTGTGGTTCTGGCTGTTGCGGCGCTATCCGGCGTCAGGCCTGTCCAGTTTCACTTTCCTGTCGCCGGTTTTCGGCGTGCTGTGCGGCGCCATGTTCTTGAATGAGCCGCTGACCATGCGCATTTTCCTGGCACTTGGCCTGATTGCCGCCGGCCTGATCATCGTCAACCGGCCGGTGCGCAAGCTGACGCCGGTGTAAGAGAGACCTTCTATGCGTGATATCCTGAACGACCTTGAAGCCGGCAAATATCTTTCCGACCCGGATCCTGTGCGCCGCGCCCAGATCCAGATGAAGACGCCTCTGCCGAAACGCTTCTACAAGACCGTCTCGGTCGCGCCGGTGGAGGAGGGGTTTGCCGTGTATCTCGACGGCAAGCCGGTGCGCACGCCCGGCAAGGCGCTGCTGGCGGTGCCTACCGAAGCGGCAGCCGCGCTCGTCGCCGACGAGTTCGCCACCCAAAGCGAGACCATCAATCCGGTGACCATGCCGGTGATGCGGCTTGTGAACACCGCCATCGATGGCGTCGCCAGCGACCCGCAGGCGGTGCTGGAAGACATTCTGCGCTTCGCCTCGTCCGATCTGCTCTGTTACCGCGCCGACGCGCCGCAAGGGCTGGTGGAGCGGCAGAACCAGCATTGGGACTCGGTGATAGACTGGGCGAGGGGAACACTTGGGGTGCGCTTCAATCTCGCCGAGGGGATCATCCATGTCGAGCAGCCGCGTGAGACCATCGCGGTGCTGGGCAGCCATCTTGCCAAGCGAACAGAGCCGCTGCGTCTCGCCGCCATCCATGTGATGACGTCGCTCACAGGTTCGGCGCTGCTGGCGCTGGCTGTCGATTTCGGCGAGATCGACGCTGAGGCTGCATGGGCCGCGGCTCATGTCGACGAGGACTGGCAGATCGAGCATTGGGGGCAGGACGCCGAAGCCGTTGCCCGCCGCGCGGCTCGCAAGCACGACATGATGGCTGCTGTCGGCCTGCTGGAAGCGCTCAAGGGCTAAGGGTTTCCCAGCTCGCCCGGTTTCATCCCGCAGCGCACCTAATACCAAAGTCATAATCCCAAAGACGCGGTGCCTTTGGCGGGCGCTTTCTGTCATTTTTCCCGAATGGCTGTCGTTGAGTCCGTGCTCGGAGGAGAACGCGGACGGTGTCGCGCAGCATCGAGAACGGGTCTCACGGGAGGATAACGAAATGGCAATAGCATCGACCGCCGGCGGAGCAAGCCGCGCCATGACGCGGGAGGAGAAGAAAGTCATCTTCGCTTCCTCGCTCGGCACCGTTTTCGAATGGTATGATTTCTATCTCTACGGCTCGCTGGCAGTGTTCATTGGTTCGACCTTTTTCAGTCCAGCCATCCCGGAAGCGACCCGCAATATCTTCGCGCTGCTGGCTTTCGCTGCCGGCTTCCTGGTGCGCCCGTTCGGCGCATTGCTGTTCGGCCGCATCGGCGATCTTGTCGGCCGTAAATATACCTTCCTCGTCACCATGACGATCATGGGCCTGTCGACCTTCCTGGTCGGCTTGCTGCCTGGCTATGCGACCTTGGGCATCGCCGCTCCGGTGATCCTGATCATCCTGCGCATGCTGCAGGGCCTGGCACTGGGTGGCGAATATGGCGGCGCGGCCACTTACGTCGCCGAACATGCGCCGGACAACCGGCGCGGCTACTATACCTCGTGGATCCAGACCACGGCGACGCTGGGCCTGTTCCTGTCGCTGGTTGTGATCCTGATCGTACAGGCTTCATTGAGCAAGGAAAACTATGCTGCCTGGGGCTGGCGTATTCCGTTCCTCGTATCCTTCCTGCTGCTAGGCATCTCGATCTGGATCCGGCTTTCGCTTTCCGAATCGCCGACCTTCCAGCGCATGAAGGATGAGGGCAAGGGCTCCAAGGCGCCGCTGACGGAAGCCTTCGGCCAATGGAAGAACGCCAAGATTGCACTGCTGGCGCTGCTCGGCCTCACCGCCGGTCAGGCCGTGGTCTGGTACAACGGCCAGTTCTACGCGCTGTTCTTCCTGACCAACGTGCTCAAGGTCGACGCGCAATCGGTCAACATCATGATCGCGATCGCCCTGGCAGTAGGCTCGATCTTCTTCGTCGTCTTTGGCTGGCTCTCCGACAAGATCGGCCGCAAGCCGATCATCATGGCGGGCCTTGCCTTAGCGATTGTATGCACCTTCCCGCTGTTCAAGGCACTGACCTGGGCTGCCAATCCGGCGCTTGCCACAGCCCAGCAGAACACGCGGGCGACGGTGACGGCGGCACCTGGAGATTGCAAGTTCCAGTTCAATCCGGTGGGTACCGCGAAGTTCACGACATCCTGCGATATCGCGACCTCGTTCCTGACCAAGAACTCGGTTCCCTATGACGTCGTGTCGACGGCCGCCGCCGGCACACCCGCATCTGTCAAGATCGGCAACGAGACGGTCGAGTCCTATGACGCCATCGCCGCCGGCGATCAGGCCAAGGCCAAGGAAACCGCCTTCATCAAGGCCGTCAACATGTCGCTGCAGGACGGCGGCTATCCGCTGAAGCGCGCGGCAGCCAAGGTTGCGGACCAGAAGCTCGATGCGTTTGTTGCCGCCAACCCGGAACTGAAGCTGGATGCCGCTGCCATCCGTGCCGGTGAGAAGGCGACGGTGCCGATCGACCAGGCAGTCAAGGACAAGCTGCTGACCACCGACGAGGCGGCGGGCGCACCCGAAGTCACCGTCTACAACATTCCGGGTGGTGGCGCGTTCGCCATGTTCGCCGATCCTGCAGCAGTGAACTGGCCAATGACGATCGGCATCCTGTTCATCCTGGTGCTGTTCGTGACCATGGTCTATGGGCCGATCGCGGCGATCCTGGTCGAGATGTTCCCGACCCGCATTCGCTACACCGGCATGTCGTTGCCCTATCACATCGGCAATGGCTGGTTCGGCGGCCTGCTGCCGGCAACCGTGTTCGCGCTCAGCGCCTATAAGGGCGACATCTACTATGGCCTTTGGTATCCGGTGGTGATCGCGGCGATAACGCTGGTCATCGGCATGATCTTCGTCAAGGATACGCTCGGCACCGACCTGCACGCCAAGGAGTAGGCAGGCCCGGTGTTCAAAAGAAAGCCCGGCGCGAGCAATCGCGCCGGGCTTTCTCTTTTCAGGCCAATTCGTTGGCGAGGGCTGCTGCCCTTTGTGTCAGCTCTTGCGGCCCCGGGTCTCATCCTCGATGGCTGCCTCATGGTACCAGCCGTCGCCGAAGTCTGCGCGGGCACCACGCAGCGAGGCAAGCTCTGCCGCAAACTTAGCCTTGCCGCTCAAATTTGAGGCAGCGGCGCGCGCTGCCACCGGGAACATCAAAATTGTGGCCGACGGTCGTGTGGAAATGATTTCCATTGCCGGGTTCCTTTCTTCTGCCGAACCTTCTCGATTCAACTTGATCCGAAGATAAGGTCTGCAATCAAGTTAGGCAATATGCCTATGAAAAGATCAGCAATTGCATACTATTTGTGCAAAGAACGACTGTGATTGATCGGAACGCATCGCTTAGGCGGATCACCGACTTCGAGTGGATACCGGGTCAATTTTGCCGCACCCTCCACACCAAGAATGGCACACGAATTGCATTTTAAGAATGCGGCAGGCCGGCTGCTGACGGCAGACGCATGTCGACGCCGTTCAGTGTTCGGTGATCAAGCAACGAGAGGCTAGAATGACGAAATACAAGCTCGAGTATATCTGGCTCGATGGATATACCCCGGTCCCCAACCTTCGCGGCAAGACGCAGATCAAGGAATTCGCCGAATTCCCTGATCTCGAGCAGTTGCCGCTGTGGGGCTTCGATGGTTCCTCGACCCAGCAGGCCGAAGGACACAGCTCCGATTGCGTGCTGAAGCCGGTTGCGGTCTATCCGGATCCCGCCCGTACCAACGGCGTGCTGGTCATGTGCGAAGTCATGATGCCCGATGGCGTCACGCCGCATGCCTCCAACAAGCGCGCCACCATCCTCGATGACGAGGGCGCCTGGTTCGGCTTCGAGCAGGAATATTTCTTCTACAAGGACGGCCGGCCGCTCGGCTTTCCCGAGAGCGGCTATCCCGCACCCCAGGGCCCGTACTACACCGGCGTCGGCTATTCCAATGTCGGCTCCGTCGCGCGCCAGATCGTCGAGGAGCATCTCGACCTCTGCCTCGCCGCCGGCATCAACCACGAGGGCATCAACGCCGAAGTTGCCAAGGGCCAGTGGGAATTCCAGATTTTCGGCAAGGGCTCCAAGAAAGCCGCCGACCAGATGTGGATGGCCCGCTACCTCATGCAGCGCCTGACCGAGAAGTACGGCATCGACATCGAATACCACTGCAAGCCGCTCGGCGACACCGACTGGAACGGCTCTGGCATGCACGCCAACTTCTCGACCGCCTATATGCGCGAAGTCGGCGGCAAGGCCTATTTCGAAGCGCTGATGGCGGCCTTCGACAAGAACCTGATGGATCACATCGCCGTCTACGGCCCGGACAACGACAAGCGTTTGACCGGCAAGCACGAGACCGCGCCGTGGAACCGGTTCAGCTATGGCATTGCCGACCGTGGCGCCTCGATCCGCGTGCCGCATTCCTTCATCAAGAGCGACTACAAGGGTTATCTGGAAGACCGCCGTCCGAACTCGCAGGGCGACCCCTACCAGATCGCCTCGCAGATCCTGAAGACGATCGCCTCGGTTCCGGCAAGCGCTCAGGTTTCGGCCGCCGCGTAAGCGTTTCGGACTGCATGACAAGATGACCCCGGCGTTTCGCGCCGGGGTTCTTTTTTGGCCGTTACCCGGCTGACGGCATTCCTGGTAAAACATACCCAGAAAAAGTCAGGGAATTCACGCGGTCGCAAATCGCCCGGAAGTTCTGGCCGCAGCCATGTGAGCCTCCGGCGATCACTCCCTATAAAGCCCGGAAAAGCGCCTTTTCCAGCCCTTATCTGGGGCAATGGACCTTCCATAAGCATCTGTTCATACAGCAGAATCGGTCATTCGCGGCCCGGCTTGCAGCGTTGACAGATCACGCTACGGCATGCGTATTCGCAGGCCTTGGGGTTACGTCACGCGATGCTGTTCGGACGGGCGGGGTTTTCTGAACGGCGGCATTGGCGTGGGCGCCGGACGAGCGGTCACTGTAGCCTGAGACAGTGCTCCGCTCGCTCCTGGCTCCAACGTTGGCGACCGACCGGCCGCCTTGATCTTCACCGGACATCGCCGAGTAGTGATTGAAGTCACCGGACCGACGCGCTCAGGCCGGCCGCTCCGATGGACCGTGGGTCCCAGAATCCAGGCATCGTATGATCGTCGAAGACGAAAGACCAATATGGCTGTCCATGCGTGGCTGCCGCGCAGGCGAGACATGCCGGTCGGCTGGCAATTCCTATTGGAGCGCAGCAAAAAGCCCTTGAAAGAGGGAAGTCTTTCAAGGGCTTGGTTGTTATGGCGTATCTTAGTCTGAGATTGAAGCCTCAGACAGAGTAATACATATCGTATTCGACCGGATGCGGGGTCATTTCGAAGCGCATCACTTCGGCCATCTTCAGCTCGATGTAGCTGTCGATCTGGTCGTCGTCGAAGACGCCGCCGGCTTTCAGGAAGCCGCGGTCCTTGTCGAGGCTTTGCAGGGCTTCGCGCAGCGAGCCGCAGACGGTCGGGATCTTCTTCAGTTCCTTCGGCGGCAGGTCGTAGAGATCCTTGTCCATCGGCTGGCCGGGATGGATCTTGTTCTTGATACCGTCGAGGCCGGCCATCAGCAGCGCGGAGAAGGCGAGGTAGGGGTTCGCGCCCGGATCGGGGAAGCGGACCTCGACGCGCTTGGCCTTCGGCGACGAGCCGAACGGGATACGGCAGGACGCCGAGCGGTTGCGCGCCGAATAGGCGAGCAGAACCGGCGCTTCGTAACCCGGCACCAGGCGCTTGTAGGAATTGGTCAGCGGGTTGGTGAAGGCGTTGATCGCCTTGGCATGCTTGATGACGCCGCCGATGAAGAACAGGCAGCTTTCCGACAGACCGGCATATTCATTGCCGGCGAAGGTCGGCTTGCCGTTCTTCCAGATCGACATGTGGACGTGCATGCCCGAGCCGTTGTCGCCGAAGATCGGCTTCGGCATGAAGGTCGCCGTCTTGCCGTAGGCATTGGCGACCTGGTGCACGACATATTTGTAGATCAGCATCTTGTCGGCGTTACGTACCAGTGCGTCGAACTTGATGCCGAGTTCGTGCTGGGCCGCCGCCACCTCATGGTGGTGCTTTTCGACCCGCACGCCCACCTCGGCGAGCACGGTCAGCATTTCCGAGCGCATGTCCTGCGCGCTGTCGATCGGCGGCACCGGGAAGTAGCCGCCCTTGACGCGCGGACGGTGGCCGAGATTGCCGGTCTCGTAGTCGGTGTCGTCGTTCGACGGCAGTTCCGTGGAGTCGAGCTTGAAACCGGTGTTGTAGGGATCGGCCTTGTACTTCACGTCGTCGAAGACGAAAAATTCGGCTTCCGGGCCGACATAGATGGTGTCGCCGATGCCTTCGGCCTTCATGTAAGCCTCGGCCTTCTTGGCCGTGCCACGCGGATCGCGGTTGTAGGATTCACCCGAAACCGGATCGAGGATGTCGCACAGGATGACCATGGTCGACTGGGCGAAGAACGGATCCATGTGGACCGTTTCCGGGTCGGGCATCAGCACCATATCGGACTCGTTGATGGCCTTCCAGCCGGCAATCGACGAGCCGTCGAACATCACGCCATCGGCGAACATGTCTTCCTCGACCTCGATGACATCCATCGTGACGTGTTGCAGCTTGCCCTTCGGGTCTGTGAAGCGCAGGTCGACGAATTTCACGTCGTTGTCCTTGATCTGCTTCATGATGTCTTTGGCTGTCGTCATGTCGTGTATCCCTGTGTGATGACTTTTTTTGATGATGACGTTTTCAGGAGGATGGGGCGGTCAGGTCAGACCGCGTCCATGCCCGTTTCGCCGGTGCGTATCCGCACGACTTCCTCGATGTTGGAGACGAAGATCTTGCCGTCACCGATGCGGCCCGTCTGGGCCGCCTTGCGGATGGCCTCGATCGCGCCTTCGACCGCGTCGTCGCCGAGCACGACCTCGATCTTCACCTTGGGCAGGAAATCGACGACATATTCGGCGCCGCGATAGAGTTCCGTATGGCCCTTCTGACGACCGAAGCCTTTTGCTTCGGTGACAGTGATGCCTTGCAGTCCGGCTTCCTGAAGCGCTTCCTTCACTTCGTCCAGCTTGAATGGCTTGATGATCGCTTCGATCTTTTTCATGTAAAAAGTGGCCTCCACTGCCAAAAAAACGGGTTGTGACCCCCCGCTTGCGCCTCCATCAAGCACGAACTGTGCCAATTCAGCGGATTCTAAGCGGTCTCATAAGATTTCAAAGCCGCGCCGCACCGGGATGCAAATTCGCGTCATTCGCTGCACCGGAAGCGGCATGGGCTGCCAAAGCCTACACAGCGCCAGCACCCGCGTCCGCACAAAAATCAGGCATATCGCCTATCCCGCAGGCAATTTTCTGCCCGCGATGCCTTGGTGCCGACGTTATGGCTGCAGATCTCGGCAACTCCCCCTTGTTTGCTTAGGATCGAAATTGGACAATGCTTGATAGCATGCGGATCGGCAATCCATGAGCAACGAACTTCTTTCCCCGGCCGAAATGAGCGAGGCTGATCGGCTGACGATCGCGGCCGGTCCGGCCGATGGAATCAGCTTGATGCGGCGCGCGGGCGAAGCGGTCGCGGCCGAGGTGCTCAAGCGCTATCCCTCGGCAAAGCACATCCATGTGCTCTGCGGGCCCGGCAACAATGGCGGCGATGGCTATGTCGTCGCACGCCTCCTGGCCGGCAGCGGCGTCGGCACAACGATCTGGTCATCCGGAGCGCCGAGGCCGGAAAGCGATGCGGCGCTCGCCGCCGCGGAATCCCTGGTCAAGTCCCGGCCGCTGTCTGATTTCGACGCCGAGTTCGGCTCGATCGTGATCGACGGGCTCTATGGGGCAGGGCTGTCCAAGCCGCTGTCCGGCGATGCCGCGAAAGCCGTCGATACCGTGACAGCCCTGCGCCTGCCTGTGGTCGCGATCGACCTGCCGTCGGGCGTCTCGGGAGCCAGCGGCGAAATATTGAGCAGGGCGTTTCGCGCCGAGGTCACCGTCACCTTCGCGCGGAAAAAGCCCGGCCACTTGCTGCTGCCGGGGCGCGGGCAATGCGGTGAGATCGTGCTCGCCGATATTGGCATCGGCGACGGCATCATCGCCCAACTCGCCGTCTCGACCTTCGAAAATGTGCCGGACCTGTGGTTGCGGGAATTTCCGGTGCCGGCGGTGGACGCGCATAAATACAAGCGCGGCCATGTCGGCGTCTTTTCCGGCGGTCCCAGTGCTACCGGCGCGGCGCGGCTGTCGGCGATGGCCGCCGCGAGAAGCGGGGCAGGGGCGGTCACCGTGCTGTCGCCTGGCAATGCCATGCAGGTGAACGCGATACACCTCACCTCGATCATGCTGCGAGAGGCGGGGTCACTCGAGGAGGTGCAGGAATTTCTGACGGCGCGCCATCCCGAGGCGCTGGTGTTTGGACCGGGACTCGGGCCAAAGCCCAAGGTCGGCGATTTCGCCCTGCAACTGATCAAGACCTTGGCGGAGGGTGCACGCGCATCGCAAACTGCAAACCACGGAGGAGCGATCGTGCTTGATGCCGATGCCATCACCTCTCTGGCCCATCAGCCGCAGGCGCTGTTCGAAGCCGCCCGTCAGTCAAACGCGCCAGCGTTGGTGATCACGCCGCATGAGGGTGAATTCGGCCGCTTGTTCCCAGATATCGCCGGGGACAAAACCATGTCGAAATTGGACAAGGCGCGAGCGGCTGCCGCGCGGGCCAACGCAACGATCGTCTACAAGGGCGCCGACACGGTCATAGCTGCGCCTGATGGCAAGGCAGCCATCAATTCCAATGGTGCGCCGTGGCTGGCCACAGCCGGGTCAGGCGACGTGCTGTCGGGCATCATCGCCGGTCTGCTCGCACAAGGCATGCCGCCCTTCGAGGGCACCTGCGCGGCGGTGTGGCTACATGCTGAAGCCGGCAGCCGGTTCGGACCCGGCCTGATCGCCGAGGATTTGCCGCTGGCGCTGCTGCCGGTGTTGCGTGAACTCTTCGACGCGCGCACGTCCGCTCCATGAGCCGCCCCTTTGCTCTTTTGCTCGCCACTCTCTTTATCGCCTTCGTGGCGTCGACGGCGCGCGCCGAAGGCCCTGTAACCGTCGTCGACAATCCGGCGGTGCTCGCCGCGCTTGATGCCAGGGGTTTCGGTTTCGCCGATGTTTTGGGGGTTGACGGCGAGGACGGTCTAAAGACGCTCTACGGCGAGGCGCCCGCCTATCACGCCATCGTCGACATCGTTGCCTCCGATGTTGCGGCGCTCCGCGCCGAGATGAAGGATGGCGGGCGGCCGCTCTACGAGGTGACAGACGGCAATGTCGGCCGCATCATGGACGTGCGCTGGCTGAAGACCGACGCCGCGCGCTTCCGTCTGGTCGGCGTCGTCAACCGGCTCGACCGTCGCGATTTGATGCCGCTGCAAGGCGACAGGGGCTGCGGCGAGGTGCGCTTCATCTACCGCCTGGCCTACAGTTTTCGCAAGAACGGCAAGCTGCTGGCATCACGCCTGCCTTTCAACTTCAATGCCGTCTACAGCGCCGCGCCCGATGCCGATGGCGGCTGCGTCGGCACTGCCGGACGCTGGGCGCCACAGCTTGACGAGAGCGTCGATGCCGGCTGGCTGACCGGCGGGCCGCTGGAGAAGGCCGGGCTGACCTTCAAGCAGCTGGAGCTCAACGCGCAGGTGGTGCGCTTCCCGTCCGGCCAGGAAACCGAGTTCGGCGGGCAGGCGGCCTATCTCATGCGGGTATTCGGCATCGATGGCGCTGCTATCAGCGAGAAGCCGCTGGAGAACACGCCCGACACCGCACGGCTCTCGCAGGACGCGGCGCTGAAAGCACGGCTTGCCGCCTATGTCGGCGCCAATTTGCCGGCGGTTGACGAAGGCGTCTATGAAATCCCCGACGAGTTCCTGGCCAGAAAGATCATATCATGGTCGACCTTCGGCAGCGCGCGGCAGGCCAATCATCCGTTTACGCAATTATTCCAGCCCAAGGAATTCGCATCGCTCGATTATTCCGCGTTGAAACTGCTGCGCACGCCGGAAGCGCTGGTCGAGCGGCTGGACAATGGCGCCTGCCAGGGTTGCCATCAGGCCGGTTCGACCGCCGGTTTCCATTTCATCGGGCTAGACGACAAGACAACATCGCCGCTGAACCGCATCGAGGTCGGGATTTCGCCGCATCTTCATGCCGAGATCCCGCGGCGCCAGGCGTGGCTCGCCGCCACGGCCGAAGGCAAGCAGCCGAACCGCTTCCGTCCGCTCTCCTTTGCGCCGCCGGCGGTCTGGACGAACGCCGACGCGGTCGATTACGCGCCGGCGGAGATGGCCATGCCGTGCCTGGTGCCGGAAGATGCCGCCCGGTTCGGCGCGACCTGGCAATGCGACGGCGGCACCGTCTGCACGCCGCTGGCCACCGCTTCAGGCGTGCGCACGAAACTGGCGCAATGCCTGCTGCCCAAGGACAGCGAAAAAATGTTTTCCGGTCATCCCTGCCTGACCGGCTCGATCGCCAGCAATGCGGCGCAGCCTTTCAACGACCGCTATAGCAAATCGGGCCAGTTCGCGGCCTTCGCGCCTGACGTTTCGCGCACCGCCTATACCTGCCGTCCGCCGAAGATCGGCGTGCCGGGCGGGATCGCTTATCGCGGCTGCGATGACAAGGACCGCGACTTCGCGGCCTTCAAAGCCGGCAAGCCGATGCCGAACGAGATTTGCGGGCTGGTCGGCGGCAAGAAATTCGACATCTGCGTGGCCACCAACAATTTCGACCAATGTCTTGGCGGCGCCGTCAATCGCGGCAACCGGCCGGCCTGTTCGGCCGATCATTTCTGCCGCGAGGACTATATGTGCCAGTCGCTGCCGCCTGACACGCCGGGCATCGGCAAGGTGAAAGGCATCGGCTTCTGCTCGCCGACCTATTTCATCTTCCAGATGCGCATCGACAATCACGCAACGCCATGGGGCAGCCCCGTGCGAGCCACCATGGGGGCGGGGTTTGGCGCGGCGGAAGAGGAGTGAGCTGCCCGACGGTTACCTCGGATAGACGCCCAGCCACGCCTCACAGCGGGATGTTGTCGTGCTTCTTCCAGGGGTTCTGCATATCCTTGTTGCGCAGCATGCGCAGCGCGCGCGCGATGCGGCGGCGGGTCGAATGCGGCATGATCACCTCATCGACATAGCCGCGCTCGGCGGCGACGAAGGGCGACAGGAAGCGATCTTCGTAAGCCTTTGTATGGGCTGCGATCTTTTCGGCGTCACCGATGTCCTTGCGATAAATGATCTCGACCGCGCCCCTGGCGCCCATCACCGCGATCTGCGCCGTCGGCCAGGCATAGTTCATGTCGCCGCGCAGATGCTTTGACGCCATCACGTCATAGGCGCCGCCATAGGCTTTGCGGGTGATGACGGTGATCTTCGGCACGGTGGCCTCGGCATAGGCGAACAGGAGTTTCGCGCCATGCTTGATCAGCCCGCCATATTCCTGCGCGGTGCCGGGCAGGAAGCCGGGGACATCGACGAAGGTGACGATCGGTATCGAGAAACAGTCGCAGAAGCGCACGAAGCGCGCCGCTTTGCGGCTGGCATCCGAATCGAGCACGCCGGCCAGCACCATCGGCTGGTTGGCGACGAAGCCGACGGTGCGACCCTCGACACGCCCGAACCCGGTGACGATGTTCTTGGCGAAGTTCTGCTGTATCTCGAAGAAGTCGCCTTCGTCGGCAACTTTCATGATCAGTTCCTTGATGTCGTAGGGCTTGTTGGCATTGTCGGGAATCAGCCGGTCGAGCGACAAATCATGGTCGGTGACCGACTGGTAGCATTCGATCTCGGGAAGCTCCGATGTGTTGGAAGCCGGCAGCAGGTCGACCAGCCGGCGCATCTGCAACAGCGCCTCGACATCATTGTCATAGGCGCCGTCGGCGATCGAGGATTTCGTCGTGTGGACGGAGGCGCCGCCCAGGCTCTCGGCGGTCACCGTCTCGTTGGTCACGGTCTTCACCACATCCGGCCCGGTGACGAACATGTAGGAGGTGTCGCGCACCATGAAGATGAAGTCGGTCATGGCAGGCGAATAGACATCGCCGCCGGCGCAAGGCCCCATGATGACGGAAATCTGTGGAATCACACCGGAGGCGAGCACGTTGCGCTGGAAGATCTCGGCATAGCCGCCGAGTGCTGCGACGCCCTCCTGGATGCGCGCGCCGCCGGCATCGTAGAGACCGATGATCGGCGCCCGGTTGCGCAGCGCCATCTCCTGCACCTTGATGACTTTCTCGGCATGCGCTTCCGACAGCGAGCCGCCGAACACGGTAAAATCCTTGGCGAAGAGATAGACCGGGCGGCCGTTGACCGTGCCCCAGCCAGTGACGACGCCGTCGCCGGCAATCTTCGTCTTCTCCATGCCGAAATCGGTCGAGCGGTGCTCGACATACATGTCGAATTCCTCGAACGAGCCCTCGTCGAGAAACACCTCGATGCGTTCGCGCGCGGTGAGCTTGCCCTTCTTATGCTGGGCATCGATGCGAGCCTGACCGCCACCCATGCGGGCAATCTCGCGGCGGCGCTCGAGTTCCTTGAGAACGTCTTTCATCGATTACCTCCCAAGCCAGTGGCATTTCGTGGTAATCGTGCCGGCAAGCGAGCGCAAGCGCCGCTTGCGCCACGGGTTTTGTTGCGCTGCAGCATGACGCCCCTTGCATTTGGCGGCGAACTCAGCCATATGCAGCCCATAGGCGCTTGGGCCGGGAACGAATCCGGCCTTCTCGACGAATGAGACTGGTTGCGTCTGTTTTCCCTCTTTCCGGTATATCGGCCCTTTTTCCGGTAAATCACAAAGCGGCGAAAAAGCCCCGTGGCATGATGCCTGCGGGCACGACAGCGCAGCCGAGTGGACGAATACGTCCGCCCGCCTTGTCGTTCATCACAGATTTTTCGACGGCAGGTTGCGCCCTGCCGCCATCGATGTTTGCGGCCAGAAGCCGCGTGAAAGAAGATTATTTTGACCAACGAAAACACTTTGCCCGGTAGCACTGCGGAACTCACCGGTTTCGCGGCACTGGGTATTACGGGCGCGCTGCTCAAGGCCACCCACAACGCCGGCTTCGCCGAGCCGAAGCCGATCCAGGCACAGGCGATCCCCCCTCAGATGGAAGGCCGTGACATTTTCGGCATCGCCCAGACCGGCTCCGGCAAGACCGCAGCCTTCGCGCTGCCGATCTTGTCGAAGATCATTGCGCTTGGCACCAAGCGCCGGCCGAAGACGGCGCGTGCGCTGATTCTGGCGCCGACGCGCGAACTCGCCGTGCAGATCGAAGACACGATCAAGATCCTCGCCAAGGGCGCGCATGTCTCGACCGCGCTCGTGCTCGGCGGCGTGTCCCGCTTCAGTCAGGTGAAGAAGGTTGCTCCCGGTGTCGACATCCTGATCGCCACGCCCGGCCGGTTGACCGACCTTGTGCGTGAGGGCGACCTCGTGCTTGCCGACACCAAATGGCTGGTGCTCGACGAAGGCGACCGCATGCTCGACATGGGCTTCATCAACGACGTCAAGCGAATCGCCAAGGCGACGGCGCCCGACCGTCAGACGGTGCTGTTCTCGGCGACCATGCCCAATGAAATCGCCGAACTGGCCAAGGGCCTGCTGAAGAACCCGATCCGCGTTGAAGTCGCGCCGCAAAGCACGGCGGCGGCCGAGATCGTGCAGGGCGTCGTCTTTGCCCGCACCAAGCAGAAGCGCCAGGTTCTGTCGACGATGCTCGCCGACGAGGCGATGAAGTCCGTCATCATCTTCTCGCGCACCAAGCATGGTGCCGACAGGGTGACCAAGGACCTCGAGCGTGACGGCTTCAAGGCCGCCGTCATCCACGGCAACAAGTCGCAGAATGCCCGCCAGAAAGCGCTGAACGATTTCCGCGACGGCTCGGTGCGCATTCTGGTGGCGACCGACATTGCGGCGCGCGGCATCGACGTCCCCGGCATCAGCCATGTCGTGAATTTCGACCTGCCTGATGAAGCCGAGAGCTACGTCCACCGCATCGGACGTACCGGCCGCAACGGCATGGACGGCATCGCGATCACGCTTTGCGATCCTTCCGAGAACAGCAAGCTGCGCCAGGTCGAGCGCATCATCCGCACCAAGCTGCCGATCGTTGCCGACCATCTCGGCAGCCCCGATCCGCTGCGCAATCCGGCTGAAAAGAACGAGCGTTTCGAGCCGGCCAATGATCGCAA
>NZ_RZTC01000006.1:0-47841 GCF_004023165.1 Mesorhizobium sp. M7A.F.Ca.MR.176.00.0.0
CCCCACTTGAGGGGGAGATGTCCGGCAGGACAGAGGGGGGCGCCGTAGAGTGCTTCCTTTCGCAAATTCTGCCCATTTGGCTCGCCACTTCCTTGATCTCCCTCCCTACCCCCGCCTTCGCCCACGCCTCCGATCGCGGCCATGTCCTGCTCCTGCCGACCGGCTACTATCTGATCGGCGGCGCCTTCGCCGTTGCCGTAAGCTTCCTCGTCCTGGCGCTGCTGCCTGCGGATTTGCTGGACCGTTTCTGGCGCCGGCGCCTGCCGTTGTTTGCCCTCAGCAACGCCGCCCGCACCGTCATCAGCCTGCTCTCCTTTGCCGGCTTTGTAATCCTCATAGCCGCCGGCCTTTTCGGCAGCCGCGACCCGCTTTCCAATCCTCTGCCACTGGTGATCTGGACACTGTTGTGGGCCGGCGTCACGCTGCTGCAGGGTGTCTTCGGCGACCTCTGGTCATGGCTGAACCCCTGGTATGGAGCATGGCGTCTCGCCTCGCGCCTGTTCGGGACCCGGGATCACGGAGCATGGCGCCTGCCCGGATGGGTCGGCTGCTGGCCCGCTGTCATCCTGTTCTTCGCTTTCGCCTGGTTCGAACTCATCGATCCGGCGCCCGACGATCCGGCGCGGCTGGCCTTGGCCGCCGGCCTCTACTGGCTGTTGTCTTTCCTCGCCATGCTGGCGTTCGGCTATCGCGGCTGGAGCCGCAGCGGTGAATTCCTGACGGTTTTCTTCTCGATGGTGGCGCGCTTCGCCGTGGCCGAACGAAACCAAGACGGCCGGCTTGGCTTGTGCTGGCCCGGCGCCAAGCTGCTGACGGCGCAGCCCCTGCCGGCAAGCGGCATCGCCTTCCTGCTGCTGGCCCTGTCGTCGGTGTCCTTCGACGGCCTGTCGAAGACCTTCTTCTGGCTCGGCCTGTTCGGCATCAACCCGCTCGAATTTCCTGGCCGCACCGCGCTGATCGGCAGCGGCACTTGCGGGCTGATCCTGACATTCGCGCTGCTGGCGGCGGTGTTCCTGCTTGCCGTCCGGCTCGGCCAGCGTCTTGCCGGCAGCGATCACACGCTCGGCCAGGCCGCAGGCCTGCTGGTGTGGTCGATCGTGCCGATTGCGCTTGCCTATCACGTTGCGCATTATCTGACGGCGCTGCTCGTGGACGGCCAGTATGCGCTTGCGGCACTGTCCGATCCGTTGGCGCTGGGCTGGAACCTGTTCGGCACCGCCGACATGCAGATCGAGGCCGGCATCGTTGCGGGGGCGGACTCTGCGTGGTGGCTGTGGAATATCCAGGCCGGCGCCATCATCCTGGGCCATGTGCTCGCCGTCCTCGTCGCTCACGGCTTCGCCTGGCGCCTGCACCCACAGCCCTCCCGCGCGGCACTCAGCCAGTTCCCGCTTACACTGCTGATGATCGCCTACACCGTCTTCGGCCTCTGGTTGCTTGCCACGCCGACTGTCGGATGAGAAAAGGCGACCAGCATGCCTTCGGGGAAAGCCCGCTTGCCACGTCGGGGCTTTGGTGATTTAGTTTGTACACATGCGATTTTTTGCCTCGTTACAGCCAGTCAAAACTCAAAAACAGGGGAACTGCCGTGACTGACAAGAATGGGTTTTTCGATCTCTCCAGATCCACGCTCACCCGCCGCACGGCGCTGAAGGGTCTGGTCGCCGGCGCCGGCCTGGGCCTGGCCCCCGGCTACGTCCGCTATTCCCAGGCGCAGAGTTCGGCGCCGATCAAGATCGGCTTCCAGTCGCACCGCACCGGCATCGGCGCCGCCTATGGCCGCTGGTACGAGAAGACCACGGCTGCCGCGGTCAATGCGATCAACGCCGCCGGCGGCATCAACGGCCGTCAGGTCGAGGTGATCATCGAGGATGACGGCACCGATCCCGGCCGTGGCGCCGAGGTGGTCGGCAAGTTCGCCACCCAGCACAAGACCGACATCGTCTTCGGCACGCTGTTCTCGCATGTCGTCATTGGCTCTGCGCCCGCCGCCGGCGAAAACAAGATGCCCTATTTCGTCGTCAGCGAAGGCCATCACGTCGCCTCGACAAAGCTGAACCGCTATGTCTTCCAGCCCGGCATCACCGACGTGAAGAGCCAGATCCAGTCGATGGCGCCGTGGATCGCGGCCAATGCCGGCAAGAAGGTGACGCAGATCTTCCCCGATTTCGCTTTCGGTTACGACCATCGCGACTACCTGCCGCCGGCACTGAAGGCGCAAGGCGGCGAGGTCATCGCGCAGATCGCCATCCCGCCGACGGAATCGTCCTTCACCAAATACTTCCCGCAGATCCCGGCCGAGACCGAGGTGATCTACCACGTCATGGTCGGCCCGGCCGTGCTGACCTTCGTCAAGGAGCTCGGCGAGTTCTATGGCTCCAACCGGCCGCAACTGTTCGGCTTCATCGATTCGCTCGAAGCCACCGACATCAACAGTCCCGGCCTCGAATTCCTCGACGGCAGCCATTTCTGGGAAGGCTCGCCGCGTTATGCGCAGGCCAACGATTCCGAAGCGCAGAAGGCCTACCGCACCGCTGTCGGCATCGATGACAATGGCGCTGCCGTCGGCGATCCCAAGGATGTCTCCACCGCAGCCCACATGTTCGGCTGCTGGGAGACGCTCTATGTCGTCAAGAAGGCAATGGAAGACGCCGGCTACAAGGGTCCGGAAGACCGCGCCAAGCTGGTCGAGGCGACCGAGGCACTGACCGAGTTCGCCGAAGGCCCGCAGCATCCGCAGGGGCCAAAAACCTTCAACGGCAAGATCCACCAGTGCTTTGGTATCCAGAACATCTCCAAGGTCGAGGGCGGCAAGCTCAAGGTCGTGCACAAGACCAAGATCGAGGACGGGCTTTACGAGGCCGAGGGAGATTATACGACGCAGGCGCTGTGAGTTTGGCATTCCAGCAAGCGCCTGCCAGCGTGTAACCGATGCACTTTGGTCCCCACCTCCTCCTCGCTGCCCTCGAAGGCCTCGTCACATCAGCGGTGCTGGCGCTGACGGCGCTTGGGCTGTCCCTGGTGTTCGGTGTCATGCGCGTGGTCAATGTCGCGCATGGCGAGTTCTTCATGCTGGGCGCGGTGCTCGCCTGGGCGATCACCACGGCCATCGGCGGTCACCCTGCGCTCGGCTTCCTGGCGGCGCTGGTGATTGCCCCGCTGATCGTCGGCGCCATTGCGCTGGTCGCCGAACGGCTGGTGCTGCGCCGGCTCAATTACAATCCGGAATCCACCATCGTCGCCACCATCGGCATGCTCTACATCATCCAGCAGCTGGCGCTGACCTTCTATGGCCCGGAGGCTCGGCCGGTCGAGCCGCCGTTCAGCTACCGCATCCTTTTGCCGTGGTTCGGCTATTCCGGCTACAAACTGTCTGTTATCGCCGCTTCCGCGCTGCTGCTCACCGCGACATGGCTGGTGCTGACGCGCACCAGGATCGGCCTCGTCATGCGCGCCACGCAGTATGACAGCGAAACCGCACAGGCCTTCGGCATCCCTGTCGGCCGTGTCTATGGCGGTGTCTTCGCCCTCGGTGCCATGCTGGCGGCCATTGCCGCGGTGCTGATCGTGCCGATCAGCCAGGCGCACTATCTGATGGGACAGGATCCGCTGCTGCTCTCCTTCATCGTTGTCATCATCGGCGGCCTCGGCTCACTGCGCGGAACGGTCGTCGCCGCCGTGCTGATCGGCCTCTCCGACGGCATCATATCGATGTTCTTCTCGCCGACGCTGGCCAAGATCATTGCCACGCTGCTCGTCGCCATGGTGCTGGTGTTCCGCCCGCAAGGCCTGTTCGGGACGGCATCGCGATGACCGAAGCTTCGCCGGCAAAAGCCTATGCCCTGCATCTCGGCGTCATCGCCCTGCTCTTCGTGCTGAGCTTCCTGCTGCCGGACTACTATCACGGCCTGCTTGCCCGCATCATGGTGCTGGCGGTCTTTGCCATGGGCTACAACATGCTGTTCGGCTATGTCGGCCTGCTCAGCCTCGGCCATGCGATGTTCTTCGCCGCCGGGCTCTATGGCGCCGGCCTTGCCGTCATCCAGCTCGGCTGGAGCGTACCAGCGGCATTCGCCTCGGGCCTCGGCTGTGGTGTTGTTGTTTCACTCGTGATCGGCCTGCTGGCGTTGCGCACCACGGGCGTCGCCTTCATGATCGTCACCATGATGTTCGCTCAAGTGTTCTACCTCCTCATCCTCTACTTCGCGACTTGGACCGGCGGCGACCAAGGCATGGTCGTGCCGCAGCCGGCGCGGGTGCTCAGCTTTGGCGCTACATCGCTCGAACTCACCAATCCGACGGTGCGCTACATGACAGCGCTGGCGCTGTTTTCCATCGTGCTGCTCGTCACATTGGCCATCGTCCGCTCCCGCTATGGCCGCGTGCTGGTCGCCATCCGCGAGAATGAGGAGCGCACGAAGATGCTCGGCTACGATACGTTTTCGAACAAGCTCGCCGCCGTCGTCATCTCCGGCATCATCTGCGCGGCCTCGGGGGCCGCCTATGCGCTGCTGTTCGGCTATGTCGGATCGAGCTTCGCGTCGGTGCAGTATTCGATCCTGCCGCTGCTGTGGGTGCTGCTGGGGGGTGCCGCGACGACGCTCGGACCGCTGATCGGCACGCTGTTCATGTACTATGTCATTGATATCACCAGCGGCTACACCTCCGCCTATCTGCTGATCGTCGGCATCGCGCTGATCCTGCTGGTGCTGTTTTTCCCGAAAGGCATTCTGGGCAGCATCCGCCAGCGCTGGCTCGGGTGGCTGCCATGATGCCGCTTTTGACCACCAAGGGCCTGTCGCGCAATTTCGGTGGTCTGCGCGCCGTCGACAATGTCGATTTCGCGCTGATGCCGGGCGAGATCCGCGCCGTGATCGGCCCCAACGGGGCGGGGAAGACCACCTTCGTCAGCCTGGTCAGCGGCCGCATCCAGCCGTCTGCCGGCATGATCGTGTTCGACGGCGCCGACATCACCAATCTGCCTGCCTATGTCAGGGTGCGCAGGGGCATCGCCTACACCTTCCAGCTCACCAGCGTCTATGCCAACCTGTCCGTTTACGCCAACGTCGCGCTGCCCGCGCAACTGACGCAGCGGCATGGCAGTCATTCCAAGAGCGCGATACAGGCCGCTGTCATGACCGCACTGGAACGCACCGGCCTGGCCGATCGTGCCCACATGCCGGCCGGCCAATTGTCCTACGGCCATCAGCGCCTGCTGGAAGTGGCGATGGGCCTGGCGCTGAAGCCGCGCCTGCTGATCCTCGACGAGCCGACGCAAGGACTGGCCGACAGCGAGATCGACAATTTCATCACCCTGGTGCGCGAGATCGCCAAGAACGCCACCGTGCTTCTGATCGAGCACAACATGCCTGTCGTCATGCAACTCGCCGACCGCATCACCGTCTTCAATGCCGGCAAGATCCTCGCCGAAGGCACCCCCGAAGCGATCCGCGAGAACGCGGCGGTGCAGGAAGCCTATCTGGGGACCGCCCCATGACCGAGGCAAAGTCCGAGGCGCTGACCATCTCTGGACTGGACTGCTACTATGGCGAGGTCCAGGTGCTCTATGGCCTCGACCTGGTGCTGAACAAGGGCGAGGTGCTGTGCCTGTTCGGCCGCAATGGCGCCGGCAAGACGATGACGCTGAAAGCCATCATGGGACTGGTTCCCTCAAGCGCCGGCTCGATCAAACTGGCTGGCCAAGAGTTGACTGGTCTGCCGGCGCATGAAGTGCCCAAGGCCGGCGTCGCCTATGTGCCGCAGGGAAGGCGGCTGTTCGCCGAAATGACGGTGGCCGAGAACATCGAGATCGGCCTGATGGCGCGCGGCAAGGGCAAGGCGACGCGTGAAAACGTGCTCGACCTCTTTCCATTGCTGCGCCAGCGGCTGCGGCAGCGTTCCGGCACATTGTCCGGCGGCGAACAGCAGATGCTGGCCATGGCGCGCGCGCTCTGTCTCGAACCGCAAGTGCTGCTGCTCGACGAGCCAACCGAAGGGCTGATGCCGTCGATGATCGCCAAGATCCGCGAGACGGTGTCGAAGCTGCGCGACATGGGCGTCTCGACCATCCTGGTCGAGCAGCGTGTCGATGCCGTGCTTTCGGTCGCCGACCACGTTGCCTTCATCGAAAACGGCCGCAACCGCGAGACGGTCGACGTCGAGGAGTTGCGCGCCGACCCGTCGGCGGTGCGCCGCTATGTCGGCGTCGGGTGATCAGCCGAAGAACAGAAAGCCCGCGACCAAAAATGTCGGGATCAGCACCAGCCCAGACCACAGCATGTAGCCGAAGAAGCCCGGCATCTTCACGCCGCGATGGCGGGCGATGGCGTAGACCATGAAGTTCGGTGCATTGCCGATATAGGTGTTGGCGCCCATGAACACGGCTCCGGCCGAGATCGCGGCAAGCGTCGAAGCGAACTCCGTCATCAGGTGCCTTGGGTCGCCACCGGCAAGCTCGAAAAACACCAGATAGGTCGGCGCATTGTCGAGGAAGGACGACAATGCCCCTGTCAGCCAGAAATAGGCGAGATCGTTGGGCGCACCCGAGGGTGAACTGACAAGCGACACCAGCGGCGCCAGTGCCCCCTCATGGCTCGCCCTGAGGATGGCGATGACCGGCACGATGCAGACGAAGATGCCGGCAAACAATTTGGCCACCTCCGCTATCGGACCCCAGTTGAAGCCGTTCGCCTCGCGGTGGCTCTTGTAGGAGAGCGGAAGCGACAGCAGGGCGAGCGCCAGGATGATGGCATCGCGCACCAGGTTCTGCAGTTCCAGGCTGACCCCGAACACGGAGAAGCTGACGCCCGGCTTCCAGGCCGCCGACAGCAGGATGGCGCCGATCACACCTGCCAGCAGCGGAAGGTTGGCCAGGCCGCGCAGACGCACCGTCGTGTCCGGCGTCGGATCCTTGATCTTCGGCGCGCCAGCCTCGCGCCGATGCAGGATGATGTCGATGCCCAGGAAGACGGCCAGCACGGCACCGCCGACGAACAGGGTCTCGCGCCAGAGATTGGCGGTCGTCCAGAAGAAGTCGACACCTCTGAGGAAGCCGACGAACAGCGGCGGATCGCCAAGCGGCGTCAGCGAGCCGCCGATGTTGGACACCAGGAAGATGAAGAAGATGACGACATGGGCGTTGAACGGCCTGTTATCGTTGGCGCGGATGATCGGCCGGATCAGGATCATCGAGGCACCGGTCGTGCCTATCACCGAGGCCAGCAGCGCGCCGACCAGCAGCAGGCTTGCATTCACCAGCGGCGTGCCGTGAATGTTGCCGGCAAGGAGAATGCCGCCCGAAATGGTGAACAGCGCAAACAGCAGGATGATGAACGACATGTATTCCGTGAGCAACGCATGCAGCACCGCTTCGGTCGCTGTGGGACCACCGAAGGCAGCCGCCAGCGGCACGATCACCAGTGCGGCCCAAAGGGCCGATATCTTGCCGTAGTGATGTTCCCAGACATGAGGAAACAGCAGCGGACCGGTGGCGATCGACAATAGCAGCCCGGCAAAGGGCAGCGCCCACCACAGCGACATCGAAGCACCGGGCAGGCCGTGGTCTTCGGCGGCGAATGCCTGTGCCGGAAACAGCATCGCGGCAATCATTGCAGCGCATGCTGCCAACAAGGGGATCAAATATAAAAAAGGCCCCCTCATCCGGCCGCTACGCGGCCACCTATGCCGGGGCGAGTCACGGGCCTCGCCCGTCCTTCGGACCCCCGCTGGGGAGAAGAGACGAGCTTCGGCGCCGGCAGCCTCCTCTCCCCTCGGGGAGAGGTCGGATTGCCCCGAATTGCCCTTCGCAATTCGGCTGGCAATCCGGGTGAGGGGGTGCTTGCCCAACGGCCGTTCAATCCGACAAAGGGTCTTCGAGCGTCACGCCGGCGTCGCGCATGCGCTGCAGCATTGTATCGAGCGAAGCGTTGAGATCGATGCCGCGGCAGGCATCGAGCCGCACTGTGGTTTTGAAGCCCTGGCTGACGGCGTCCAGCGCCGAAAAGCCGACGCAGAAATCGGTCGCCAGCCCGACCAGGGTCAGCGTGTCGATGCCGCGCTCCCGGAGGTAGCCGGCAAGGCCGGTCTGGGTCGTGCGGTCGTTCTCGAAGAAAGCCGAATAGCTGTCGATATCAGGCCGAAATCCCTTGCGAATGACGAGCTCGGCCTTGGTCCAGGCGAGGCCGGAATGGAAATCCGAGCCCAGGCTGCCCTGGATGCAGTGGTCCGGCCACAGCGTCTGCTGACCATAGGGCATTTCGATCATCGTGAAAGGCTGCGCGCCCGGATGGCTGGAGGCAAAGCTGGAATGACCGGCGGGATGCCAGTCCTGCGTCAGCACGACGTGGTCGGTTCGCCGGATCAGGTCGTTGACCAGCGGCACGATCTCATCGCCGCCGGCAACCGCCAGCGCGCCGCCGGGACAAAAATCGTTCTGCAGGTCGATGACAACAAGCGCTTCGTCGGCCATGGGCTTTCCTCTTCCGTATGCAGGCTCCAGTGGAAAATGCCGCTGACGCGACCGGACGCAGAAACTTGACCAGATGGCCGGCGGCGTCAACCTCTCGTGACATAACAAATGCGTGCCGGCCGGGCCGCCGCAAACTCGGGCTTTGACAAATCCTGCGGGCTTGATATCATTTGCATACGAATGAGTTTCTCGGCTCGAACGCCGGAAATACCGGATTCGGAAAGTTCCTTTCTGGAAGGCAAAGCGTGATCCGTTACGCGAAACCCACCTCGGTCGACGAAGCGCTCGCTTTGCTTGGCGAGGGCGCCTGGCGCATCCTTGCCGGCGGCACCGATTTTTATCCGGCACAGGGCAGCAAACCCTTCCGCGACAATGTTCTCGACGTTAACGGCCTGGCTTCGCTGCGCGGCATTGCCGAGACGAGCGATCATTTCGTCATCGGCGCGCGCACGACCTGGACCGACATCGTCCGCCATCCCTTGCCGCCGGCCTTCGATGCGCTGAAACAGGCGGCGCGTGAGGTTGGCTCGGTGCAGATCCAGAACGTCGCCTCGGTCGCCGGCAATCTCTGCAACGCATCGCCTGCCGCAGACGGCGTGCCGGCCCTGCTCGTCCTCGACGCGGAGGTCGAGCTGCGCTCAGTTGCCGCGACGCGGCACCTGCCGCTGCAGGACTTCATTCTCGGCAATCGCCACACGGCTCTGCTGCCCGGTGAGATGGTTACGGCGATCCGCGTGCCGAGAACCGCCGCTGCGGGCATGTCGGCTTTCGTCAAGCTCGGCGCGCGCCGTTATCTCGTCATTTCCATCGCCATGGTGGCGGCGCGTCTGGTCGTCCAGGATGGCCTTGTCCGGCAAGCGGCGGTCGCCGCCGGCTCCTGTTCGGTGGTGGCCAAGCGGCTGGCCGGCGTCGAAGCCGCGCTGCACGGTCTGCCGGTGGACGGCGGACTCGCCGACGCGGTCCTGGCCGCGCCGATGGCAGAACTGTCGCCGATCGCCGATGTGCGCGGCAGCGCCGAATACCGGCTCGATGCGGTGCGCGAGATTGTTGCCCGCACGGTGCTCGCGGCTATGGGGCTTACGACTGGCGAAGAGGTGGCGGCATGAGCCAAATTCAGCCTGACGCGCGTGAAGCCCTGCCCGATCCGGGCAGGGCCCAGCCAGGCTTCGGCGCTTTGCGCGCCGATATCGCCTTCGAGGTCAACGGCGCCGCCATCTCGGTCAATGTGCCGCCCCTGCGCCGCCTGTCCCTGGTGCTGCGCGATGAATTGCTGTTGACCGGCACGAAGGTCGGCTGCGACGCCGGCGACTGCGGCGCCTGTACGGTGCTGGTCGACGGCGATCCCGTCTGCGCCTGCCTGATGTCGGCGGCTTCCGCCGCCGGGACGGCGGTAACATCCGTCGAAGGCCTCGCCAATGGCCGGCTGTCGGCGCTGCAGGCCTCGTTCCTTGCCCATGGCGCGGCGCAGTGCGGCATCTGCACGCCGGCGCTGCTGGTCGCGGCAACGGCGTTGCTGGACAAACAGCCAAGCCCGACCGAGGCCGAGGTGCAGGATGCGCTGGGCGGTATTCTCTGCCGCTGCACCGGCTACCGGAAGATCATCGCGGCGGTGATGGATGCGTCCCTGCAGGGCGCAAGCCTCGATTTCCGCTTGCCTCGATCAGGCCATGCGATCGGCTCCTCGCCCGTCCGGCTCGACGGCCTGCCGAAGGTCACCGGGGCTGAGAAATTCGGCGGCGATTCCTTCCCCGCCGATGCGCTGGCCGTGCTGGTGGTCCGCTCGCCGCATTATCACGCCAGCTTCGCCTTCGGCGATCTGGACGGCTGGGAGAAGGCACATCCCGGCGTTGCCGGTGTCTTCACCGCCGCTGACATTCCGGGAAAAAACTGTTTCGGCGTCATCGGCCCGTTCGCCGACCAGCCGGCGCTGGCAGAAAGGTTTGCCCGCCTTCGCGGTGAGGCTGTGGCGCTGGTCGCCGGCGAGCGCGAGGCGATGCTCGATCTCGACCTCTCGGACTTTCCGATCCGCTGGACCGAATTACCGCATGTTCTCCAATCCTGCGAAGCGCGCGCCGAGGGTGCCAAGCTCATTCATGAGAACAGGCCGGCAAACTTGCTGACCTCCGGCTTCGTCGAACGCGGCGATCCGGAAGCAGCGCTTGCCGGCGCGGCTTTCACCGTCTCTGGCGCCATCGACACCTCCTATGTCGAGCACGCCTATATCGAACCGGAAGCCGGCTATGCCTATCTGGACGGCGACACGCTGGTCGTCGTCGCCTGCACCCAGGCGCCCTATATGGACCGCGACGAGACGGCGAAGGTGCTCGGCCTAGCCGTCGACAAGGTGCGCATCGTGCCGACCGCGACCGGCGGCGGTTTCGGCTCCAAACTCGACGTTTCGCTGCAGCCGCTGATTGGCCTTGTGGCGATAAAGACGGGGCGGCCGGCGGCACTTGCCTACACCCGCAACGAATCGATGGTGTCGACCACCAAGCGCCATCCGGCCGAGATGAAGGCGACCATCGGCGCCGATGCCGACGGCATTGTCACCAGCATGATCTTCGAAGGTGACTTCAACACCGGCGCGTATGCAAGCTGGGGCCCTACCGTGGCCAACCGCGTGCCGGTGCACGCCTCCGGACCCTATGCGACGCCGAATTACCGCGCCGAAGGCCGCGCCATCCACACGCATGGGCCGATCTCCGGCGCCTTCCGCGGCTTCGGCGTGCCGCAAGCGACGATCATGCAGGAGACGCTGTATGACGAGCTAGCCGGCAAGCTCGGCATGGACCGGCTCGATTTTCGCTTGAAGAACTGCCTTCGTAACGGATCCGAAACGGTTACCGGGCAGCTTCTGGAGTCCGGCGTCGGCATTGCCGAATGCCTCGAATCGCTGCAGCCGCACTGGGTGCGCGCAACGGCCGATGCGGATGCGTTCAACCGTGCCAGCAGGGATAGAAAGCGCGGCGTTGGCGTCGCGTCCTGCTGGTATGGCTGCGGCAACACCTCGCTGCCCAATCCGTCGACCATCCGGGTCGGCATCGCGGCTGACGGCACGGTCATCCTGCACCAGGGCGCCGTCGATATCGGCCAGGGATCGAACACGGTCATCGCCCAGATATGCGCCGACGCGCTCGGCCTGCCGCTTGAGAAATTCCAGTTGAAGAGCGCCGATACAGCCATCACCCCCGACGCCGGCAAGACCTCGGCCTCGCGCCAGACCTTCGTCACCGGCAAGGCGGCCGAAAAGGCTGGCCGCGCCTTGCGCGAAAAGATCCTGCGCTTCGCCAATGTTTCGGAAAAAGCCGCTCTGCAACTGGACGGTTCGGTGATCGTCATCCGCGAGGGAGAAGCCACCCGCCGCATCGATCTCGCTACATTGGACGTGGATGCCGAAGGCTTCGTCTTTCGCGCCGAGGAGACCTACGACCCGCCGACGCTGCCCCTCGACGCCAAGGGCCAGGGCAAACCCTACGCCGTCTACGGCTATGGCGCGCAGATCGCCGAATTGGAGGTCGACCTCAAGCTCGGCACGGTGAAGCTGCTGAAAATCACCGCCGCGCATGATGTCGGCAAGGCGATCAACCCGCTGCTGGCCGAGGGCCAGATCGAAGGCGGCATTGCGCAAGGCATCGGCATGGCGCTGATGGAAGAGTATATCCCCGGCCGCACCGAGAATCTGCACGATTATCTCATCCCGACCATTGGCGACGTGCCGCCGATCGAGACCATCCTGATAGAAGTTCCGGATCCGGAAGGACCCTTTGGTGCCAAGGGTTTGGGCGAGCACGTGCTGATCCCGACGGCGCCGGCGATCCTCAACGCCATCCGCCACGCCACCGGTGTGCTGGTCACCAAGATTCCGGCGACGCCGACGCGTATCCGCGCTGGCATCCGCGAAAAAGATGGCATCCGCGAAAAGGAGGCACGCCGATGAGCGAGCTTGCCGAGCGCTTCGAAACCCATGATCCCGGCGAGAAGCTGGTGGCGGAGAAGATCCGCTGCGATGCCTGTCCGGTGATGTGCTACATCGCTGACGGGCGCACCGGAGCATGCGACCGCTACGGCAATGTCGGCGGCAGGATCGTGCGGACGGACCCGCTGACCATCCTCGACCATGCGGCCGAGACCGGCGCGGCAATCGTACCGTTCGTCGCCGAGGGCGAGGCATGGGACGGCGAACTGGTCAACACCGGCCGCCGCTTCGTCACCGCAATAGGCGCCGGCACCACCTATCCCGACTACAAGCCGGCCCCGTTCATCGTCAGCCAGGAAGTCGAGGGCGTCGATCTCGTCACCGTCGTCACCGAAGGCATTTTTTCGTACTGCGGCGTCAAGGTGAAGATCGATACCGACCGGCATATCGGACCCGAGACGGCAATAGTCCGCGCAGCCGGCGAAGCGATCGGCCATGTCACCACAGGCGAATATGGCTCGCAGATGCTGTCGCTGGGCGGTGTCCATCACCTCACCGGCGGCTCCAAGGCCGAGGGTCGCGCCACCTGTGACGCGCTGCTCAATCTGTGCAACCGCAAGCCGGTGGAACTGGCCATCGATGGCGGCGCCACCATCATAGTCGAAGCCGGCAAAGCACCAGTCATCGACGGCAAGCAGGAACACCGCATGCGTGTCGGCTGCGGCTCGGCCACCATCGGCATGTTCGCCACGCAATGGCGCGGCCTTGTCGACGAGGTGGTGGTGGTCGACGACCACATCACCGGCGTCGTTTCCGAGCATCAGGCCGGCAAGGTGCTGGGCTGGCAGGATACAGGTATAAAAATAGTCGGCCGCCGTTCGACGCCGGGCCGCTATTTCAAGGTCTCCGAACCCGGGCTGGGCTGGGGCGGCACCAGCATTTCAGACCCGCTGTCGATCCTCGGCGAATGGAATGCCAAGAAAGGCGCGCGGCCGGGCCTTTCGCTGCTGATGGTGTCGACCACCGGGGAACAGTTCGCCTATTACGAACTCGACGACGAACTGAAACCGGTGCAAAAACCTTTCCCCGAACGGCTGCAGAAGTCGGTCGGGCTGATCGAGGACAATTGCGAGCCAGCTTTGTGCACAGTGCTGTTCATCGGCGGCGCCGGCGGCTCGCTGCGGGCCGGCGTCACCGAAAACCCGGTCAATCTCACCCGCTCGGTTCAGGGCCTGACCACCTATGTCACGGTCGGCGGCGCGCCGGTCTATGTCTGGCCGGGCGGCGGCATCACGCTGATGGTCGATGTCACCAGAGTGCCTGAGGGTGCCTTCGGCTATGTGCCGACGCCGGCGCTGGTGGCGCCTATCGAATTCACGCTGCGCCGCGACGACTATGTCAGGCTCGGCGGGTACGAGGCCGAGATCCGCAGCGTCGAGGATATTGTCGCAAAAGGCGGTGAGTACCTGAATCCGCGCCGCGGCACAGGCGCCGAAGCCACCAATCCATGGCCGCCACTCGCGCAGCTGCGCCGTGCCGGCTCGAACGGGGCCGGGTGATGCAAGGCCCGCAAGCCAACTGGCTGCAGGACGGCAAGCGGCTCCATCTCAACCACGGGCCGATCGACCTGATCGTCGAGGTTTTTGGTGAGGCGGATGAATGCCGCCGAGCCTATGAACAGGCGGTAGCGCGGTTCCAGACGATCCTGATGGAGCTGGTCGAGGAGCTCCCCGAATTGCGACTACCGGCGTTTTTCCTGGCGCCGCGCACCTTCGCCGGCCCGACGGCGCGCCGCATGGAAGCAGCCGTCATGCCCCTGGCGGAATGCTTCATAACACCGATGGCCGCCGTCGCGGGATCGGTAGCCGACGAAATGCTCGCCGCATTGCTTGCCGGCCGCAAGCTCGATCGCGCCTATGTCAACAATGGTGGCGACTGCGCAATCCATATCGGCAGGGGACAGTCGATGGGATTGGCGGTCGCCGGCACCGGTAACGGCATGGCGGACCGGATCACGATCCGCGCGGAAGATCGCGTTCGCGGCGTTGCCACCAGCGGCTGGCGCGGCCGCTCCTTCTCGCTTGGCATTGCCGACGCCGTCACCGTGCTCGCGCGGACCGGCGCCGAGGCCGATGCGGCGGCGACCCTCATTGCCAACGCGGTGGACCTGCCCGGCAATCCAGCCATCAAGCGCATTCCCGCGCACGAACTGTCGCCCGACAGCGATCTCGGCGCGCGGCTGGTGACACATGGTGTCGGCACGCTTGGCCTTGGCGAAGTGGCGCGGGCGCTGGACAATGGCCTTGCCGTCGCCGAAGATTTTCGCCGGCGCGGCCTGATTGCCGGATCGGCGCTGTTTCTTGGCGGTGAGATCCGCATCAGTGGCTCGGTCGCGCTTGCAGCGCCCAACAAAAGTTCGAGGGAGGAAGTTGCCCATGCCTGAGTTTTCGATCCGCAAAATCGCGGTGCTGACCGAAGAGATTTTTCACGAGGGCGGGCCGGTGGCCCAGGTGCCGCGCCGCCGCGCCGCCGCCATGGCCCTGGTGAAAAACCCGTTCGCCGGGCGCTATGTCGAAGACTTGCAGAGCGCCATGGACGATCTGAAGCCGCTCGGCCTGTTGCTCGCCGATCGGCTGATCGCGGCGCTCGGCGGCGACGTCAAGCAGATCGACGGCTACGGCAAGGGCGCCATTGTCGGCACGGCGGGCGAGTTGGAGCACGGTGCGCTGTGGCATGTGCCCGGCGGCTACGCCATGCGCGAACGGCTCGGCGACGCCAAGGCGATCGTGCCGTCGGCCAAGAAGGTCGGCGCGTTCGGTTCAAAGCTCGATGTACCGCTCGGCCACATCAACGCCGCCTATGTGCGCAGCCATTTCGACGCCATGGAAGTCGGCATCAGCGATGGTCCGCGCCCGGACGAAATCCTGTTCTGCCTCGCCATGACCTGTGGCCCGCGCATCCACGATCGCATGGGTGGTCTCGCGGCCGATGACATCAAAGCCTGGGATGGCTTGCGGTGAGCGCCGAGGACAATCTGCTCAAGCTGGTCGAGGTCGAGGCGCCGGACGACCAGGATTACCTCCTGCAGGAGCAGGTCGGCTTCATCCTGCGCAAGGCGCATCAGCGCCATGTGGCGATCTTTGCCGCGCATATCGGCGATCTGACGCCGCCGCAATTCGCGGCGTTGGCCAAGCTGCGTGACGTCGGCGAGACCTCGCAGAACCAGCTCGGCACGCTGATCGCGATGGATGCGGCGACGGTGAAGGGCGTCATCGACCGGCTGAAGGCGCGCGGCCTGGTTGAGCTTTCCAGGCACGAGGTCGACAAGAGACGGCTGCTGGTCAATCTGACCGCGGCAGGCCGCGATGCCATCGACCGCCTGATCCCGCTGGCGCGCGAGATCACCCAGGAAACGCTGGCGCCGCTCTCCGCCAAGGAGATCGCCACCTTCATGAAGCTGCTGGTGAAGCTGGCTTAGAGCGGCGCTGCCGCGAGAATGGGCCGACTAGCAAGGCCTTATGTAATATAGCTGTCGGAGAAGAGTTCGCCTCAGGCGAATGCGGTTAGCTCGTTGCTTGTCGATTGACACCAAAGATGATTGGATCGATCAAAACGGGGGCGTTTGTGGGGCAGCTTGTTCAAGGCGACGACGGATCGCCCGTAGAGGAGGTCGGCGCCTGGGCCAAAACTAAGCACGAGTATCTATGTCGTTATGTCGACATCAGCCGTGGCGTCCGATCAAAATGGCTCGATCACGGAAAGGCTGGAGCAACTCTGATTGATCCGTTCTGTGGACCGGGCAGATGCAGGATTCGCGGCACCAATGAGTTCATTGATGGCGGTGTGGTTGCTGCCTGGAAGAAGAGTGCGGACAGCAGAACGCCATTCTCTGCGGTATATATCGGAGATATCGAACCCGGGCGGGTTGAGGCTTGCAAGAAACGGCTACAAGCGCTGAACGCTCCGGTCGTGGCTTTCACGGGTAATGCTGTTGCCACCATCAAGACGGTCGTCGGCGTTGTGAACCCTCATAGCTTGAATTTCGCATACCTGGATCCTTACAACCTGGAGACGCTCAACTTCGAGATGATCAGGACGCTGTCAGACCTTCGGTACGTCGACATGCTTGTACATGTCAGCCAAATGGACCTGCAGCGGAACCTCGACAAATACTCGTCGGGCGACTCGACGGTGTTCGATGCCTTCATTCCTGGCTGGCGTGACGCCATCAAAGCGGGAAACGCCAAGGCAACACGCCAGGCAATTTTGCGTTATTGGTCGGAACTTGTTGGACGACTCGGCGTATGGCCCTCCCCCGAACCCAAGCTAGTAACCGGACCCGGCAACCAGCCGCTATATTGGCTTCTGCTAGCCGCCAAGCATGAACTCGCTCTGGCGTTTTGGAAGGTCGCTGCCAACAACCAAAGACAGGGCAACCTTTTCTAGGCGGTAGCTGACGGCATCTCATCGTAGATACGACCATTGAGCATACGACCGGCGGCTTTCTTATTATTGCCTCCCCACTGCTTGAAGAAGAATGCCGTGCCCGCGCGTCGGCACATCGTTTCGATCTCGTCGACCCAGTGAGGATTCATATCCCGTGCCCCTGGCCCGCTTTCACCGCCAACGATTGCCCATTGAATACCGGTGAGATTGGCACCGGCCACAGATCCAATCAACGGCTCTAGAGAAACGAACCGGATTGCTGCTGGCACTCGGCGAAGGTCATCGAGTCTGCCCAGCACTCGATGGTCTTCAACGCTGGTCCCGAGCCAGACATTCGGCAGAACGGGAAAGTCGCCACGCGTCAGAACCTTGGCCATGACTTCCGGGCGCTTCGTTAGAATCTGATAAGTATGCCGTGGCGTCTCTTCCATCACAGCCCATACCTGCCGAATGAAATCGGCTGGCACATCGACATGAAAGAGATCGGACATCGAGTTCACGAAGACGCGGCGTGGTTTTGACCAAGTTGCGGGGATCGACAGCGATTTCGGATCGGTGATGACTTTGCCGGTCCACTTCGCCCGGCCACCCGTCTTCCGTGTTAAGCCCTGGTACTTGTTCATGCCCATGGCATCTAGTCGTGCCGCCATGCGCATCGCGTAGCAGTTCGTACAACCGGCGGTCAGGATCGTGCAGCCGGCCACCGGGTTCCACGTCGCGTCGGTCCATTCGATCGAAGTCTCAGCCATAGGAAGATTCTCCTTCACGTTGATGGTTAATTCAAGGTGATGAAGCTTCCGTTATCGAGTTCGACGGGTGAAGAGGTTCCGGCCATAGCCCACCAAAGAGCGGGAGAGCTATGGCCGAATTCTAAACACCGGAGCTACCTTCTCCGGCAATAGCATTCAGAGGCCGTTGTCCTTCAGCACCTGGGCGGCGTTTTCCTTGGTGATCTTCTCGGTCGGCAGAGTGATGGTCTTTTCGACCTTCTCGCCGTTGAGGAACTTGATCGCCTGGCGCAGGCCTTCGGCACCGGGAGTGACATAGGTGAAGGTCGCCGTCAGCTCGCCCTTGTTGACCATCTGCACGCCTTCGTTGGGCAGGCCGTCAATGCCGATGAACTTGATGTCCTTTTCGCGGCCGACATCCTTGGCGGCGAGATAGGCACCATAGGCCATCGGGTCGTTGTGGCCGTAAACGAGATCGATCTTCTCGTTGCTCTTCAGCGCGTTGGCCATCAGATTGTAGGCCTGATCCTGCTTCCAGTCGCCCGACTGCTGGTCGAGCAGATATTTGATGCCCGGCTCCTTGTCGGTGAATTCGTGGAAGCCGTCGTGGCGGTCATGCGCCGGCTGGGTGCCCATGCCGCCCCAGATCTCGACGACGTTGCCTGCAGCCTTGCCCTTGCCGCCAAGCAGTTCGACGGCATATTCGCCGGCCGCGCGGCCGATCAGCGCGTTGTCGCCACCGACGAACTGCGTATAGTCCTTGGTCTCGACATTGCGGTCGAGCACGAAGACCGGGATCTTGGCATCGATCGCCTGCTGCACGACGCCGGTCAGGCCGGCCGATTCCTTCGGTGACACCAGCATCGCATCGACTTCCTGGCGGATCAGGTTCTCGACATCGGCGACCTGCTTTTCGGTCTTGTCCTCGCCGTCGGTGATGATCAGTTCGACCTCGGGATGCTTGGCGGCTTCGGCCAGAATGTCCTTGTTGAACTGCGCGCGCCAGGGCTCGATGGTCGTCACCTGCGAGAAGCCGATCTTCCACTTCTTGTCCTGGGCGAAGGCATTGCCGGTGGTCAGCAGCGCGGTGGTGGTCAGCAGTGCCGCGGTCACGGCGGCAAGCTTCAACATGTCACGTCGTTTCATTTTTTGTTTCCTCCGAGATTGAGAGACGGTGTCTCTTGCGACGGCCGCTTTGCCGCGGCCGTTTCCTTGTGCGCCGATTGCCCGCCGGGCAGGCGCAGATAGGCCAGGAGATCACCGGCATTGCGCTCCTGCACGAGCACGGTGCCGATGATGATCATCCCCTTCAGCACCAGCTGAAGGTTCGAATTGATGTTGTGGAGCTGCAGGATGTTGGAGAGCAGACCGAAGATCAGCACGCCGCAGAACGTGCCGGTGAGGCTGCCGCGCCCGCCCATCAGGCTGGTGCCGCCGATGACCACGGCGGCGATGGCGTCGAGCTCCAGCCCGGCGCCGGCATCCGGCTTGCCTTGCCGGTACTGTGCGACATAGAGCACGGCGGCGATCCCGGCGAGCAGCCCCGAGACGGCATAGGTTGCGATCTTGACGCGGCCGGCGGCGATGCCGGAGAGGCGCGCCGCCTCCTCGTTGCCGCCGATGGCGTAGACGTAACGGCCGAACGGCGTGAAGCGCAGCACCGCGCCATAGATCAGGATGGCGCCGAGGAAGAACAGGCCCGGCATCGGGATGATGCCGAACACCAGCGAGCGCAGTATCTCGAAATCGGCGGTCGCGTTGGAGCCGGTATAGACCGGCAGCACCGCATTGTTCTGGCCGGCGGTCAACCGTGCGATGCCGAGCGCCGTCACCATCATCGCCAGGGTGACGATGAAGGGCTGCAGGCGCCCGGCAACGATGATGAAGCCGTTGAGCGCGCCGAACAGCAAACCAACGCACGGCGCCACCAGCAGCACGCCGAGCACACCGAATTTCGGCTCGATCTGCGGCAGCAGAAACCACAGCGACAGGCAGCACAGGACCACGCCGACGACGGCGGGCGTGACCAGGCCGCGAATCCCGTCCAGCTTGATCTCACGGAGGAGGTCGGCGCCGGCACGGGATTTTGCCAGGTTCTGGAAAATGAAACGGGTGACGACGAAACCGAGGCAAAGCGCCACCAGGGCGACGGTTGGCACGCCCAGCACGACGCCCGGCGTCACGCCTGGAACCGTCAGCAGCATGGCGCAGACCACCGAGCAGATGGCCATCAGCGAGCCGACGGAGAGATCGATGCCGCCGGTGATAATGACAGCCGTCATGCCAGTGGCGATCAGGCCGGTGGTCGACACCTGGCGCAGCACATCGAGCAGATTGCCGTAGGAGAGGAAGATGTTGTTGCCCTTCGAGCTCATCGGCGAGCCCAGGACACCGATCAGGAAGATGGCGATCAGGCCCCAATAGAGCTTGGTCCGGGACAGGAGTTTCAAAACGGTCATGCGGCTGGTCTCGATATGGTCCGGCGCGGGGCGGCGAGGCGCATGATGGCCTCCTCACTGGCCGCGTCGCGGGAAAGAATGCCTGTCTGGCGGCCATCGGCCATCACCAGGATGCGGTCGGAGAGGTGCAGCAGCTCCGGCAGTTCGGAGCTGATGACGGCGATGGCGAGACCGTCGCGCGCCAGCTTGAAGATCAGGTCGTAGATCTCGCGTTTGGCGCCGACATCGATGCCGCGCGTCGGCTCGTCGAGCAACAGCACCCTCGGCTTCGTCGCCAGCCATTTGCCGATGACAACCTTCTGCTGGTTGCCGCCCGACAGCGTACCGGCGGGCTGGTCGATGTCCCGGCAGCGGATGCCGAGGGCCTTGACCGCCTGCCGCGCCAGCCCCTGCTCGCCGGCCAGCGAGCGGATGCCGAAGCGGGCCAGCGAGCCGACCAGCGGCAGCGCGACATTGTCCGCGATCGAAGCCTGCAGATGCAGCCCTTGCGTCTTGCGGTCCTCGGTCACCAGCGCAATGCCCAGCCGCCTCGCATCGCGCGGCGAACGGATGTCCACGGGATGGCCGTCAATACGGATTTCGCCGCCGGTGCGGCCATCGCTCGAGCCGAAGATCGCTTCCAGGATCTCGGTGCGACCCGAACCCAGTAGCCCGCCAATGCCGAGGATTTCTCCGGCGGCAAGATCGAAGCGGACGCCGTCGATCACCGTGCGCCAGCCATGGGCATCGGGCTTCGACAGCGACAGGTTTTCGACCGAAAGCACGATATTGCCACCGGAATGGCGCTCTTCCTGGGAGGAAGCGAGCAGGTTGCGGCCGACCATCGCCGAAATGATCGCATCTTCGTCGAGCCTGGCCATCGGCTCGGTCAGCATATGGCGTCCGTCGCGAAACACGGTGACGCGGCCGGCCAGGTGCATGACCTCGTCGATGCGGTGCGAGATGTAGACGATGGCGACGCCGCTGTCGGCAAGCTGGCGGATGATGCGGAACAGCCGCTGGCATTCGGCCGGCGAAAGCGCCGAGGTCGGCTCGTCCATGATCAGGATGCGTGCCGACATCGACAGAGCCTTGGCGATCTCGACCAGTTGCTGCTCGCCGACGCGCAGGGCGCCGACGCGGGCTTGCGGATCGAGTTCGATGCCGAGCCGCTGCAACAAAGCACCTGCCGCGCGGCTGCTCGCCTTGCGGTCGACGATCAGCCCGGCGATCAGCTTCTCGCGGCCGAGGAAGATGTTGTCGGCGACGCTGAGTTCGGGCACCAGGTTGAGCTCCTGATGAATGATGGCGATGCCGGCATCCTCGGCGTCGCGCACGCCGGCGAAGCTGACGGGGCGGCCATCGACGCTGACCGTGCCTTCATAGCCGGTATAGACGCCGGAGAGGATTTTCATCAGCGTCGACTTGCCGGCGCCGTTCTCGCCCATCAAGGCATGAACCTCGCCGCGACGCAGCTCAAAGCCGACATCGACAAGCGCGGCGATGCCGCCGAAGCTCTTGGAAATGCGCTCGGCACTCAGAACGATGTGCGACCGATCGGCCGCACCGTGCTCCGGTGAAAGGGAATTGCTCTCTTGCATGACAATGGCGGCCTCCCTTCCGTCGTCGTCAACTTCCCGCAAACGCTAATCTAAACGTTTCGATCATGTCAAGCCGATATAAGGTGCCGGGCGTTTGATGCAATTCGATTCTTGCTTAAAAGGACAGGATTCCGTACGTATTGGCCAGCAAGGGTGGCGAAACGTTTCGAAAATGACAGCGTCAGGGCAAAAAAGACACCGCAAATCCACCGCGCCCACCATGCTTCATGTGGCTGAAGCGGCGCGTGTTTCTGTCGCCACCGTTTCGGCGCTGATCAATGGCACGGCGACGGTCAGCCCGGAGCTTAGCCAGCGCATCGAGCAGGCAATCCGCGATATCGGCTACAAGCGCAACGCGATCGCCCGCAGCCTGAAGATGGGCACGACCCGCACCATCGGACTGACCGTGCCGCACATCACCAACCCGTTCTTCACCGATGTCGTCTCGGTCATCCAGCAGGCCTTCGACCGGGCCGGCTATGCCGTCATGCTGTGCTGCACGGACGAGGATTTGAACACCCAGGACGACCAGATCAGGCTGCTGCTCGACCGCATGGTCGACGGGCTGATCGTGGCGCGCGTCGGCGACGGCGCGATCCTCAAGCGAATCGTCGACGACGCCAACGTGCCGGTCGTGCTGCTCGATCGTATCTGCAAAGGCATCGACACCGATGCCGTGGTGCTGGACAACCAGCGCGCGGTGTTCGACGCCATCACCTATCTGATCAATCTCGGCCACCGGCGCATCGGTTACATCACCGGCACCTCGGACATCTCGCCGATGCATGACCGCATGGCGGGATATCGCGAGGCGCTTCACGCCGCCGGCCTGCCGATCGCCGAGGAGTTGATCCGCTTCGGCAATTTCCACGAGATCGACGGCTATAACGAAACCATGCAGATGCTTTCCTCGCATGATCGGCCAAGCGCGATCTTCTCGGCGAACAATCCGATGGTGATCGGCACCATGAAGGCGATCCGCGACATCGGCCTGTCCTGCCCGGAAGATATTTCGGTCGCCTGCTTCGACGACTTTCCATGGTCCGACGTGTTCCAGCCGCAGTTGACCACGGTGGCCCAGCCCGTGCAGGCGATCGGCGAACAGGCGGCCAATCTGCTTCTCGATCGTCTCGCCGGCAACAGGGACGCGCCGCCGCGCAAGCTTTTGCTCAAGGGCAGGCTGATGATCCGCAATTCATGCCGTCCGCTCGGCGCGATTGCGCAGAGCGTGAGCGCGTAGCCTTCCCCCGGCGTAAGTCGTACCAGGATTTGTCAGGCCGCCTGCGACAGGGATTTGTGCGCGTCGGCCAGGATCTCGAACGATCGCACCCGTGCCGCATGATCAAAAATCTGCGCGGTGACCATCAGCTCGTCGGCACCGGTGCGGCGCACGAAGGCATCGAGGCCTTGCCGCACGGTTTCCGGAGAGCCGACGACGGCGCAGGACAATGCCTGGCCGAGCATTGTCTTTGCCATCGGATCGAGATCGCGGTCATAGTTCTCGACAGGTGGCGGCAGCCGGCCGGCCCGACCGGTGCGCAGATTGACGAAAGCCTGCTGCAGCGAGGTGAACAACAAACGGGCCTCCGCATCGGTGGGCGCGGCGAAGACATTGAGGCCAAGCATGACATGCGGCTTGTCGAGCTGCTCGGACGGCTGAAAGCGCGAGCGGTAGACATCCAGCGCGTGATCCAGCTCCGCCGGCGCGAAATGCGAAGCGAAGGCGTAGGGCAGGCCGAGCATGGCGGCGAGCTGCGCGCCGTAGAGGCTGGAGCCGAGGATCCAGACCGGCACGTTCTGGCCTTCGCCGGGCACGGCGCGAATTCGCTGGCCTTCCTCGCCCGGCTGGAAATAGCCCATCAGCTCGACGACATCCTGAGGGAAATTGTCGACCCCGGCCTCGAGATTGCGGCGCAAGGCACGGGCGGTGCCCATGTCGGTGCCGGGCGCCCGGCCGATGCCGAGATCGATGCGGCCCGGATGCAAGGCGGCCAGCGTGCCGAACTGCTCGGCAATCACCAGCGGCGAATGGTTGGGCAGCATGATGCCGCCGGCGCCGACGCGAATGGTCTTGGTACCGCCGGCGACATGGGCAATGACGACGGCTGTGGCCGCGCTGGCGATACCCGGCATGTTGTGATGCTCGGCCAGCCAGAAACGCTTGTAGCCCAGGCGCTCGGCATGGCGGGCAAGATCGAGCGAGTTGGCCAGCGACTGCGAGGCATCGCTGCCTTCGACGATCGGCGACAGGTCGAGAACGGAAAGAGCGGTCATGGATGGGATCCTGTGTCAGGACCGCATGTAGGAAGCATCCGGCGGCGCCGCAAATTCAAAAATATTGATCAGCCTTTGATAGCTTCGGGGTCGGCGATGTCGTCCTCCTCGACGACAACCGCGTGCTGCGCGGCGAGAAAATTGCCGACATGGCTGAGCCCGTCGAAATGATCGCAGAATACCTTGATGACGACCAGCAGCGGCACCGCCATCAGGGCGCCGACGAAGCCCCACAACCATGACCAGAAGGCGATGGCGATCAAGATTGCCACGGCGTTGATCTCCAGGCGCCGGCCGACCACCATCGGCGTCACGAACTGGCCTTCGACGATGTCGCACAAGATCACGAAGGCCGGCGCCAGAAGCGCGTAGAAGATGGTATCGAAGCTGATCAACGCCATGACCGTGACAAGCACGATGGTGATCAGCGCTCCGACATAGGGCAAGAAGTTGAGCAACGCCGCGGCGGCTCCCCAGACCAGCGGATTGGGCATGCCGAGCGCCCACAGACCAAGAGCGATGACCGTGCCGAGGCCGGCATTGATGATGGTGACGGTGAGCAGATAGTGCGAGATTTCGCGCTCGACGTCATAGACGACGCGCAGCGCCCGTTTCTTTTCGCTGAGGCTGGCGAAGGACTGGATGATCTTTTCATAAAACATCGTGCCGGAGGCGAGCAGGAACAGCGACAGCACGAAGATGATGGTCAGGCCTGTCCCGGCCGACAGGATGTTGCTGGCGGCCGCCGACAGGATGCCGGACTGCGCCATCGCCACCCTCTGGATGCCCGGCTCCTGCGACGTCTGGGTCAGCTGTTCGATCTGATGCGAAATCTGCATGATCTTCTCGAGTGGGCGGCGCAATTGCGCCAGCCGTTCGGCAAGTTGCTGGCCTATCGAAGAGGTGTTGTTGATGAGGTCGATGATCGGTCCGCTGAGCAGGTAGCCTACGCTGGCAAAGATGCAGATCGACAACAGCACCAGAAGGGTCGCCGAAACCACTTCGGAGATGCCGTGCCTGCGCAGGAGCCTAACGATCGGCGTCAGCGTCAGCGCCAGCAGGAAAGCCAGAATGACCGGCATGAAGAAAGCGCGAGCGAAGTAGAGCGCATAGATGGCCATGAACAGGAAAATGCCGACGAGCAGCGAGCGCATCAGATGCGTGTCGGCGCGGGCCGCAACGCGCGAATCCGACTCGTCGGCGATGGCGCGGCCCAAGGCAGCGGGTTCGGTTTTCATGCTCACCCTCGAGCCGGCGCCCTCGGCGATCGGCTATTGCTTGCATGAACGCAGAGTTATGGGCGCAGGTTCCATGAGCCGGCTTCCGGAATGAGGCCCGTTTGCACGGGTCCGGAAATCAGAGCGCGCCGCAGCATCCAGGCCTGCACTCACGGCATTGGAAGAGAGATTTGGCTTTCTTCCGAATGTCGTGGCGACGCGGACGAAAAATCCGGCCTTCTCAATTGCAGCAGCCAGCAGCCGACATTTCCGTCAGGCTGCCGGCGCGGTGACGGCTGTGCCAGCCCTGGCTGTTTCCTTGCGCACGATCGGCGCCACCCTGGTGCCGTAGAGTTCGATCGCCTTCATGATCTTGGCATGCGGCATGGTGCCGATCGCCATTTGCAGCAGGAAGCGGTCATTGCCGAAGATCTTGTGCTGGGCGACGATTTTTTCGGCCACTTGCTCGGGACCGCCGACGAACAACGCGCCGTTCGGGCCGCGCGACTGGTCGAAATGCGCTTGGGATGTCGGACCCCAGCCGCGCTCGCGGCCGATGCGGTTCATCACCTCCGCCTGCGGGCCGTAAAAATCGTCGGCCGCCTGCTCGGTCGTCTCGGCGATGAAGCCGTGCACGTTGATGCTGGTGGCAAGGCCCGCCGGGTCACCGCCGGCGCGCTTGGCGGCCTCACGGTAGAGATCGAACAGCGGCGCGAAGCGCGCCGGCTCGCCGCCGATGATGGCGAGCGCCAGCGGCAGGCCGAGCGCACCCGCGCGGGCGGCAGACTGCGGCGTGCCGCCAATGGCGATCCAGACCGGTAGCCTGTCCTGGAACGGCCGGGGATAAACGCCGCGATCGTTGATCGGCGCGCGCAGATTGCCGGACCAGGTAACCTTCACGCTGTCGCGGATGGCAAGCAGCAGATCGAGCTTTTCGGCGAACAGTTCGTCATAGTCCTCGAGGTTGTAACCGAACAGCGGGAAGGATTCGATGAACGAGCCGCGCCCGGCCATGATCTCGGCGCGGCCGCCCGACAGAAGGTCGAGCGTGGCGAACTGCTGAAAAACGCGCACCGGGTCATCGGAAGACAGAACGGTGACGGCACTGGTCAGCTTGATGCGCTTCGAGCGCTCGGCGGCCGCGGCCAGGGCCACGACCGGTGCGGAGGCGGCATAGTCGGGCCGGTGATGCTCGCCGAGGCCGAAGACGTCGAGGCCGACCTGATCGGCCAACTCGACCTCCTCGATCAGGTTGCGCAGCCGCTCATGCGGGCCGATGGCGCCGGGGCCCGGCTGCGGGCTGACGTCGGCGAAGGTGTAGAGACCGAGTTCCATCTAATGTGATCCTGGTGTTGGAATTTGCCGCTAGACGTAGCCATCCGCCAACCTCGCCGCCAGAGGCGCGACGGTGAACAGTGCATGTCGTGTTCGGTTCAATCTCTTCGTCGCAATTCCCAAGGGAAAGCGCTGCGCGCTTTTCCCGGAAAACCATTTCACACTTTCCCTGAAATTGCTCCAAAGGCGTCTCCCGAGTGCAACAGCCGACAATTTCATGGCTGCCATGCCGTTTTGGCGCTTGAACTCTCGGTTTTCGCGCGTATGTAAGCGTCGCGAATTGACTTCAGGGAAGTGGACTTGGCTATCTACAGGGAAAAAGACGTTTTCGAGCGGCGCAATGCCGCAAACGAGGCAAAGAAGGCGCTCCTCGAGCGCTTCAAGGCAAAGCCGGCGGCGGATGATCCCGCTGTGCTGGCGCGGCAGGCTGAACGCAAGGCGATTCTTGCGGCCCGCGAAATCCGCGAGGCTGAAAAGGCTCGGCTGAAGCAGGAGAAGCTGGCACGCGAAGCGGTCGAGAAGGCCGAGCGCGAGGCAGCAGCCGAAGCGGCACGTATCGCCGCCGAGGAAGCTGCACAGGCTGAGGCCAAGATTCGGGAATCCGAAGAGAACGAGCGCATCGCCCGTTTTCTGGCCGACGAAGCCGAACGCAAGGCCAAGCGTGACGCGCGTTATGCGGCACGCAAGCAGCGCACCGGCAGGACGCCGCCGGGCTTCTCCGCCCGCTAGCCTCAGGATTACCGAAGCAGCCAGCTTCGACAATCAGGGTCGCCTCACAGCGGCCCTGAAGGTGTTTGTCCCATGTCGCCCAAATATTGGTCCCGGTTCTGGGAGAACGACATGCGCAAACCAAAAGACCGTCAGGCGGCGAACTTCAGCCCCATGATGCCGCAGACGATGAGCGCGATGCAGGCCAGCCTGATCGCGGTGGCTGGTTCGCCGAGCAGCCAGATGCCGAGCAGTGCCGTACCGACGGTGCCGATGCCGGTCCACACCGCATAGGCGGTGCCGACGGGCAGCGCCTTCAGCGCCAGGCCGAGCAGAGTGAGGCTGACGACCATAGAGGCAACGGTCAGCACGGTCGGCACCAGCTTCGAGAAGCCATCTGTGTATTTGAGGCCGATTGCCCAGCCGATCTCGAACAGGCCGGCGAAAAAGAGAAGAATCCACGACATCGACAACGCTCCATCAGAGCATCGGACCGAAAAGCGATTTTCGGCGTCCGACGATAGTCAAACAATGGCGGGTCGTCCCGTCCGGATTTTGGGGAAGCGCGAGGTCGTCCCCGCCATGCCAATATAGGAATTTCGAGCGCTCGATCAACAGCGGCCGGCAACAGTGTCGCCGGCCGTAACCCTTATTGCGAAGTGGATCGCCGGACCTACTTGTCCTTGAGCTTCATCGCCTTGACCGGCGGCGCCTTCAGCGCGGGAGCCGGAGCGGGCTTCTTGGCGTCCTTCTTCGGCTTGCGGGCTTCCTTGCCTGCCTTCATCGCACCTTTAGCCATGATTCGTTCCTCCTGATGTGGGACGCCAAGTGAAACAAGAGAACCGCCCGACCGCAAGGGGTTAGCGACCGTTGCCGGCGTCGCCGGATCGCTTTCAACCGGTTTCTAATTTGCTCGTAAACCATGACGGTCCGTGCGATGGTCATTTTCGCACTGCAGCATCGACCCGAGCTTCGCCGGGTGATCGTCAGGCAGGCCGTCAGGACGACAATGCGAATCCACATCGGCTGCGAGATGAGCTTCGACTTTCCGCAGGAAACGCCGCTCATCGCGATGCTGAATGTGCATTATTCGCGTGCCTCCGATCTCGAGCGGCCGGATTTCCTGATTTCCAACCCGCCGGTGCCGATCGAAAGCTATCGCGACAGTTTCGGCAATTGGTGCAACCGGTTCGTCGCGCCGCCCGGGCGTTTCACCTTCGGCACCGACGCGGTGATCCGCGATCCCGGCACTTTCGAGATGGGCGATCTGATGGCCTGGCAGCACGAGGTTCGCGACCTGCCGGCGGACACGCTGCTGTTCCTGCTGCCCAGCCGTTTTTGCGAAAGCGACCTTCTGGCTGATGAAGCGTGGCGGCTGTTCGGCAACACGCCGCTGGGCATTCCGCGCGTGCAGGCGGTCTGCGACTTCGTCCACAACCACATCGTCTTCAACTACGGCAATGCTCGGCCGACACGCACCGCTGCGGAAGCGTATCGCGAACAGAGCGGCGTGTGCCGAGACTACGCGCATCTCGCCGTCACCTTCTGCCGGGCGCTCAACATCCCAACGCGCTACTGCACCGGCTACATCAGCGACATCGGTATGCCGAAACCATGGGCGAGCATGGATTTCTGCGCCTGGATGGAAGTCTATCTCGGCGGCCGCTGGCATGTCTTCGACCCGCGCAACAATGCACCGCGCATCGGCCGCATCCTGATCGCCTCCGGCCGCGACGCCGCCGACGTGCCGCTGACCCATATATTCGGCCCGGGAACGCTTGCCGGCTTCAAGGTGTGGACCAGCGAGATCGTCGAGTAGTCGCCGTTTTCCATAGGCCGATCTCTCATGACCGCTGGCTTGGACGACCCGACATTCGCGCGGTGTGATGCCTGTGGAGCTTTAGCGGCCTGGCCGCTAGACTGCGCCTTGAATGGGAACAAATGCCATGGCCGGGCACGGCGGCTCAAAAAAGGTGATCTACGCGGCGCTCGCCGGCAATTTCGCCATCGCGCTGACCAAGTTCGCCGCCGCCGCCTTCACCGGCAGTTCGGCGATGCTGTCGGAGGGCGTGCATTCGCTGGTCGATACCGGCAATGGCGGCCTGCTGCTCTACGGCATGCACCGCGCCGCCCGCCCGGCCGATCGCACGCATCCGCTCGGTCATGGCCGCGAACTCTACTTCTGGAGCTTCATCGTCGCGCTCCTCGTCTTCGCGCTGGGCGCCGGCGTGTCGTTCTACGAAGGCGTGATCCATATGATGGCGCCGGAGCCGGTCGCCAACGCCGAGGTGACCTACGTCGTGCTCGGCCTTTCCTTCCTGTTCGAAGGCAGTTCGTGGTGGGTGGCGCTGAAGGAGTTCCGCCAGCAGAAGGGCAAGCAGGGCTGGCTGCGGGCGGTGCAGTCGAGCAAGGATCCGAGCGTCTACACCGTGCTGTTCGAGGACAGTGCAGCACTTCTCGGCCTGATCGTCGCGTTCGCCGGCATCCTGGCGGCGGAAGTTCTGGAGATGCCGGAACTCGACGGCGCCGCCTCGATCGGCATTGGGCTGATCCTGGGTGCGACGGCAATCTTCCTGGCCCGCGAAAGCAAGGGACTGCTGATCGGCGAGCCGGCATCGCCCGAGGTGCAGATGAAGGTGCTGGCGATCGCCCAGCAGGATCAGGCGGTGCAGCGGGCGAACGGCGTCCTGACCGTCCATATGGGGCCGGCAGAGATCGTCGCCGGCCTGAGCATCGAGTTCGAGGACCATTTGACGGCGCCCGAGATCGAAGCTTGCGTCGAGCGCCTGGAGGCGCAGCTGAAGAAGGAAATGCCGGAGATCACGCGGCTGTTCGTCAAGCCACAGACGGCAGGCACCTGGGAGAAGCGGCGCAAGCTGATCGACACCGCATCCGATCCGGCTCTGGACTAGCGCCGCGCCATTGCCTGGCTGCCTTGACCCGCTAGATTGAAGGGACTTTGGAGGAACGAAGATGAGAATAGACGGCGGCTGTCATTGTGGCGCCATCACTTACGAGGCCGAGGTCGATCCGGAAAAGACCACGATCTGCCACTGCACGGATTGCCAGCAACTGACCGGCACGGCTTTTCGCCTGACCGTTCCGGCGCCGGAAAGCAACTACCGTATCACCAAGGGCACGCCGAAGATCTACATCAAGATCGTGGCGAGCGGCGCCAAGCGTGTCCAGGCCTTTTGCGCCGACTGCGGTTCGCACCTTTACGCCACGTCTGTCGGAGATGGTCCGAAGGTCTATGGAATTCGCGTGGGGACCGCGCGGCAGCGCCAGGATTTGATCCCGACACAGCAGAAATGGCACCGCTCGGCGCTGCACTGGCTGCCTGAATTTCAGGGCATGACCACGTTGGAGGAGCAGTAGCGCCGGTCCGGCACCGCGCCTCAATCGTCGCCTTCGACGACCCTCAGCCTGAGCTGCCCGGTTTTCGAATCGGCAACGCGCGCGCCAGTATCGACCTTCGCGGCGGGAGCCCGTGACGCTGCGTCCGCGGCGGCATCGCCGTCGGGCTGCGCGCCGAATTCCAGTGCCTCGATCTTCTGGCCGCGCTTGGTGACCTTCGACGTCGAAACCAGGATGTCGTCGATGTCCTTGGCTGACTGACCGAAATGCACCTGCAGCTTGCGCACCCGCTCGTCGACGCGCGCGACATCCTCCATCAGCCGGATGACTTCGCCCTGGATAAGGTGCGCCTGTTCGCGCATGCGGGCATCCTTGAGGATCGCCTGGATGACCTGGATCGACAGCATCAGCAATGACGGCGAGACGATGACGATTCGGGCGCGGTGCGCCTTGTGGATGATCGCCTCGAAATTCTCGTGAATCTCGGCGAACACCGATTCCGAGGGCACGAACATGAAGGCGGTGTCCTGCGTCTCGCCCTGGATCAGGTATTTTTCCGAGATATCGCGGACATGGATCTCGATGTCGCGGCGGAAGGCCTGCGAGGCGGCCTTCTGCAGGTCGGCGCCGTCGGCGGCGCGGATGGCGTTCCAGGCTTCGAGCGGAAACTTGGCGTCGATGGCCAGCGACGGTGCGCCGTTCGGCATCTTCACCAGGCAGTCAGGACGGCTGCCGTTCGACAGCGTCGCCTGGAATTCATAGGCGCCGTGCGGCAGGCCGTCGGCAACGATCGCCTCCATGCGAGACTGACCGAAGGCGCCGCGCGTCTGCTTATTGGAGAGGATCGCCTGCAGCTGCACCACTTGGCCGGCGAGCGACTGGATGTTGCCCTGCGCGACATCGATGATGGCCAGCCGCTCCTGCAATCTGGCCAGGCTCTCATGCGTGGATTTGGTCTGCTCGGTCATGGTCTGCCCAAGCCGGCCGGTCATGGCGTCGAGGCGCTGACCGATCGATTGCGTCAGCTCCGCCTGCCGTGCGCCGAACACTTCGGCGATGGCGCCCATACGACCCTGCATTTCGGCCTGGCTTTGCAGAATGCCGGCCATCCGCACTTCCGCATCGCGGGCATGATCGGCGGCTTCCGCAGCCGCGACGGCGCGCGCCTTCGCCGACCGCCACAGCGCAATGACCAGCGCCACGAACAGGGCCAGAAACAGCAAAGCGCCGAAGGCCAGCGCATGGCCGAGCGTGACGGTTGTGGCGCCAAGCCGGGCGACAGGTTCGGAAAGGATGGTGCTCAAATCATTCATGTGGACAGCATAAACGATTCGCGCTGCCGGCACAGATCAAAACGTGAACGAGCCTCCAGCCTACCGGTTGACGCTTTTCTCTGGAGGTCTTAGGTGGAACGCCATGCCGATCAAGCCGCTCATCATTCTTCCCGACCCCATCCTGCGCCAGGTTTCCAAGCCCGTGGCGCGTGTCGACGCGCCTTTGCGCAGATTAGCCGACGACATGCTGGCGACCATGTATGACGCACCGGGTATCGGGCTGGCGGCAATCCAGATCGGCGAGCCGCTGCGATTGCTGGTCATCGATCTGGCCAAGGAAGACGAGACGCCGGGGCCGCATGTCTTCATCAATCCGGAAATCCTGGAGAGCGCAGATGCGCGCTCCGTCTACGAGGAAGGCTGCCTGTCGATCCCGGATTATTACGCCGAGGTCGAACGCCCGGCCGCCGTGCGGGTCAAGTATCTCGACCGCGACGGCAAATTGCAGGAGATGGAGGCCGAAGGCCTGATGGCGACCTGCCTGCAACACGAGATCGACCACCTCAATGGCGTCCTGTTCATCGACCACATCTCGAAGCTGAAGCGCGACATGGTGGTGAAGAAATTCAAGAAGCTCGCCAGGGACAAGGCGCCGGGCAAGCTGGCGGGATAGGAATCATTCGAGCACGCCACGCAAAACCCAATCCCTGCCAAGCTCGAACGCTTTTGCACCGATCTCTAATGCAAGCGCGCGAGATTCTGGCGAGATGATCAGCACCAGAGAGACAACCACGGCTAACACCATCAGTAGCAGGGTGTTATAAATGGCGAAATCGCTCTCTCTTCGCCTCGACAATTCGCCTTTCTCGTAACGTTCTTCGACCGATTTGTATTCAGCTATTGGCTTCCTGCGTTTCCCAAAGGGATTTTGAGCGCGCTGCATATGAAGCTCCCAGGACAGATCCGCGAAGCATAGGCCTGAACAGTTGGTGTAGACTTAACGGACCGTTTTGAGTGGCTGGGTGAAGGGGCGGAACTCTTGTTGATCAATGACTCCGGGGATGATATCAATGATATCAAATCTTGGAGGCATCCATGGGCGATATGTTGATTAGAGATATTCCCGAACCCTTGAAGCGCGAAATCGAACACGCGGCGCGCAAGGGCGGCCAAAGTCTGTCGGGCAAGGCGATCGATCTCTTGCGTAAAGGCATGGTCGCGGAGAAAGAAGCCAAACCGGAGCCGGGACTTTCCGCGTGGGATGCCATTCGTTCGGCGTTCGCTGCTGAAAATGCAATAGGCGATGAATTTTCCGAGATAATGGACCAAATCGAAGCGGACGGAAAACGCGACTTCGGCCATCCAGTCGAGGATTTCGAGTGATTATCCTCGATACCAATGTTGTTTCCGAAGCCAGCAAGCCGGCGCCCGACTTGAATGTCTCCGCCTGGTTCCGCAAACAGGATCTTCTCGCACTCTACATGTGTGGGCCAGTCATCATGGAGCAGTCTTTCGGGGCCGAACGGTTTTTGAACAAGACGGGATCAGACCGTTATATTCGCGTGCTCGATCAGCTGATTTCGCAGCAGTTCGCCGGCCGTATCGTGGACTTTTCCGGTTCGATCCCCCGACTTGCCGGCAAGCTGCGGGCGACGCGGGAAAGAATTGGCCGTCCGATCAGTCTTTCCGACGCCATGATTGCCGCGATCTGCCTCGCCCATGATGCGACGCTTGCCACGCGCAACGTTCGCGACTTCGACGGGCTTGACCTGAAGCGCGTAAACCCGTTTGAAGCGGATGCTTGAGCCGGCACACGGCGCGAGCAAGAAGACAGGATACCGGAAGAAAAATGCCCCTTCGCGTCATCTTCATGGGCACGCCGGAGTTTTCGGTGCCGACTTTGCGCGCGATCGCCGAGGCTGGCCATGAGATATCGGCCGTCTATACCCAGCCGCCACGCGCCGCAGGGCGGCGCGGGCTGGAGTTGACGCCATCGCCGGTGCAGCGCGAGGCAGTGCGGCTGGGCATCGAGACCCGTACACCTGTCTCGCTCAAAGGCGAGGCCGAGCAGGCCGCTTTCCGTGCCTTGCAGGCCGACGTCGCCGTGGTCGTCGCCTATGGCTTGCTGCTGCCGAAGGCGGTTCTGGAGGCGACCCGGCTCGGCTGCATCAACGGCCATGCCTCGCTTCTGCCGCGCTGGCGCGGTGCCGCGCCGATCCAGCGCGCCATCATGGCCGGCGACCTGGAAAGCGGCATGATGGTGATGCGCATGGAAGAGGGGCTGGACACCGGCCCGGTCGGGCTGGTTGAAAAATGCGCCATCGAACCCGATATGACAGCCGGCGATCTGCATGATCGGTTGATGAGTGTCGGTGCTGCCTTGATGGTGGAAGCGCTGGCGCGACTGGAAAGGAATACCCTGACATTCACCACACAAGCTGTGGATGGGGTGACCTACGCCAAGAAAATCGATAAATCCGAGACTCGCGTGGACTGGACTCGCTCAGCAAGTGAGGTCCACAATCATATTCGCGGCCTGTCGCCCTTTCCCGGCGCGTGGTCGGAGATAGGAATTGGCGGCCGTCAGGAGCGGCTGAAACTGCTTCGCTCGACGCTGTCGCAAGGCCTGTCGCTTTGGGAAGAGTTGGGCGAGTCGGGAGGAATTCTCGATGACCGGCTGACGGTCGCCTGTGGGGCAGGCGCGATCAGGCTGGTCGAAGTTCAACGCGCGGGCGGAAAGCCCGCTGCCGCGTCGGAGTTCCTGCGCGGGGCCAAGATCGAAAAAGGACTGAAATTCTCATGAGCATGATGTCGATACGCGCGGCAACGCCGCGGGATCGCGAGGCCATCCGCCTCGTCGAGGAACACGCTTTCGGCCAGCAGGCGGAGGCCGGTCTGGTCGACGCGCTGGTGACCGGCGGCGACGCTGTTGCCGAACTGGTGGCGGAAGAGGACGGCCAGGTGGTCGGCCACATCCTGTTTTCGCGGCTGTTCGTCCAGAATGGCGGCAAGACTTTCGCGGCCGTGGCGCTGGCACCGCTGGCGGTGGAGCCCTCGTTCCATGGCAGCGGCATCGGCGGCGCGCTGATCCGCGAGGCGCATATCCGCCTCAGGGATGCCGGCGAAACGCTGGCCGTGGTGCTCGGCGACCCCATCTATTACGGGCGTTTCGGATATAGCCACACGCGTGCCGAGAACTTCGAGAGCGAGTACCAGGGCGAAGCGCTGCAGGCGCTGGCCTGGGGTGACGCACCAGAAGCAGGCAGGCTAGTCTACGCCTCTGCCTTCACCGCTCTCGCCGCCTAGGCGAGAGCGTATAGCCGCCCGGCATGCCGCGTTTTCGCCTCGACATCGAATATGATGGCAGTCTGTTTGCCGGCTGGCAGCACCAGGCGGATCAGCCTTCGGTGCAACAGGCGATCGAGCGGGCGATCGAAAAATTCTGCGGCGAAGCGATCCGGCTGCGCGCCGCCGGCCGCACCGATGCCGGCGTCCATGCGACCGCGCAGGTGGCGCATGCCGACCTCGCCAAGGCGTGGCCGGGCGACAAGGTGCGCGATGCCGTCAACGCCCATCTGCAGGCGGGCGGGGCGCGCATCGCCATCCTGAAAGCGACAGTCGTCTCCGACAGCTTCGACGCCCGCTTCTCGGCCATCGGCCGCCACTATCTCTACCGCATCCTGAACCGCCGTGCCCCGGCCGCGCTCGACAAGGGCAAGGTATGGTGGGTGCCGAAGCGGCTCGACGCCGGCGCCATGCACGAAGCGGCGAAAGTCCTGCTCGGACGGCATGATTTCACCACCTTCCGCTCGACCCAGTGCCAGGCCAACAGCCCGATCAGGACGCTGGAACGGCTCGATGTGAGCCGACAGGGCGACATGATCGAGGTCAGGGCTTCGGCGCGCTCATTCCTGCACAATCAGGTACGTTCGATGGTCGGCTCGCTCAAGCGCGTCGGCGACGGCGGCTGGACCGCGGCCGACCTGAAAACGGCGCTCGAGGCGCACGACCGCGCCGCCTGTGGCCAGGTGGCGCCGCCCGACGGGCTGTTTCTCACCGGTGTCGATTATCCAGTCGAGACGAGCCCGGACAGGCTCTGAACTCCGACATCCTCCGGCACGGTGATGCCGAGCAGCGCCTGCAGGCCGAACAGCACCAGCAGCGAGGCGATGAACATGCCGACGAAAACGGCGGTGCCGACCGATGCGCCCCTGCCGATCGTGGCGTTGGTCATGCGCCAGATCAGCACCATCGACAGGGCAAACAGGAACAGCGACACAAGGCTCGCAGCCTGGCTTGCGGACGACAGGAAAAGCCGGATCAGCGCCGAGGGCAGCATCAGCCATGCGGTGATGGCCGAAGCCCAGTTGCTGGCGACGACGTAGTGGACGAAGCGGCCGCCGATGCCGGCGCGCGGTGCGATCAGGGCGAGCGCAACCAGCGGCAGCACCCAGGAGCCGATGTCGACCGTCGCCAGGCGGACCAGCATGCTGAAGCGGCCCGCGAAGGCGTCGGGATCGCCGATTTCGTTGGCGATGCCGACCCAGCCGACGATCAGCGCCGGTGCTGCAACGACAATGGCGAAGAAGGAATTCCAGAAGCCGTCGGCCGACAGGTCGAGCAGGCGCAGACCGTCGGCCTTGCCGAGCATCAATCGCCAGGCGCCCGTCAGCGAAGCTTGGGTTTCGTCCGCTGAAAGCATGCTGTTCAGCCCTGTCCGAACCAGTCTTCTATGAAGCGCTGGTAGATTTGCGTCAGCGTTTCCAAATCGGCAATGGCGACACGCTCGTCCACCATATGCATTGTCTTGCCGACCAGCCCGAACTCGACCACCGGACAATAGTCCTTGATGAAACGCGCGTCGGACGTTCCCCCGGAGGTGGACAGCGTCGGCTCCTTGCCGACCGCCGACTTGATCGAGCCGCGCAGCGTTTCGATAAGCCTGTCGTCGCGGGTCAGGAAGACATGGCTCGGCCGGTCGCGCCAGACGAGCTCGTAGTCGACCGGCGTCTTCTTGCCCTGCCGGTACTTCCTGCGCCTGGCCGCCTGGTCGAGCCGGTTGTGGATCTCGGCCTGCAGGGTCTCGTCCGTCCAGGTGTCGTTGAAGCGGATGTTGAAGGTCGCGGTCGCTTTGGCCGCAATGACATTGGTGGCGGGGTTGCCGACATCGATGGAGGTGATCTCCAGATTGGTCGGCTGGAAATCCCTGGTCCCCTTGTCGAAAACCGGATGCAGCAAGGCGTCGACCAGGCTCATCAGCCCGCGCACCGGATTGTCGGCAAGCAGGGGATAGGCGACATGGCCCTGGCGGCCATTGACGGTGACCGCGCCGGACATCGAGCCGCGGCGGCCGATCTTGATCATGTCGCCGAGAGCGTCCGGATTGGTCGGCTCGCCGACGACAGAGGCATCCCATTTCTCGCCCCGCGAAGCCGCCCATTCGAGCAGCTTCACCGTGCCGTTGATGGCCGGGCCTTCCTCGTCGCCGGTGATCAGCAGCGAGACCGACCCTTTCGGACCGCCATTGGCCTCGACATGGCGCGCCACGGCGGCGATGAAACAGGCAATGCCGCCCTTCATGTCGACGGCGCCGCGGCCATACATCTCGCCATTGGCGATCTCGGCGGCGAAAGGCGGATGCGTCCAGGCGGCTTCGTCGCCGACAGGCACCACGTCGGTGTGTCCGGCGAACATCAGATGCGGGCCATTGCCGGAGCGCCTTGCATAGAGGTTTTCGATATCGGGCGTGCCGTCTTCGGAAAACACCGGCCGATCGACCAGGAAGCCGAGCGGTTTGAGCATCGTCTCCAGCGCGGTCAGCGCGCCGCCCTCAGCGGGCGTCACCGAAGCGCAACGGATAAGGGCGGCGAGGTTTTCGGCGGGATCGGTCGGCAGCGTCATGGCAAAAGCGATAGTCGAAAGCGCAGGGCCTGTCACGGCCAGACATAGGGGCCAGCGTCATGGCTGGCGATGCCGCCGATATTATGGTTTTCATGTCGTATAGCTCCGACCCGGCGCGGGACAGGATGGCAGACAAGGACAGAAGGATCGTCATAGCCGGTGCCGGCAGCATCGGCTGCTATGCCGGCGGCTGCCTGGCGCTGGCCAACCGAGAGGTCATTCTGCTGGCTCGGCCGCGCATCGAGGCAGCGTTGCGGCAGGATGGATTGCGGGTCAGCGACCTCCAGGGCCGCGATCGCTCGATCAAGCCCGAGGCGCTTGTCGTCACAGCCGATCCCGCCGTCGCCTTGCCGCAGGCGGACGTGATCCTGGTCACGGTCAAGAGCGGCGCCACCCAGGACATGGCAGATCTTATCAAAGCCCATGCCCGGCCCGACGCCGTGGTGATCAGCCTGCAGAACGGTGTCGACAATGCCGACAAGCTGCGCGCTGAACTTGCCGGACGTACGGTACTGGCCGGCATGGTGCCGTTCAATGTGGTGCAGTCGCCGGATGGCGAGCTGCCGCTGCGCGTGCACCGCGCCAGCGACGGCACGGTAATGGTCGAGGATGGCGCCGCCGGCCTGGTCGGCCTGCTTGGCGTCGAAGGGTTTGCGGTCGAAGCCCATGGCGACATGAAAGCCGTGCTGTGGGGCAAGCTGCTGATGAATTTGAACAACGCGCTGGTGGCGCTTTCCGGCCTGCCGCTGGCGACCGAACTGGCCGATCGGCGCTGGCGGCTGATCCTGGCCAGCCAGATCGACGAGGCCCTGAGAGCGATGAGAGCGTCCGGCATCGAGCCGGCGCGGATCGCCGGCCTGCCGCCGGCCTTGCTGCCGAAGGTGCTCAGGCTGCCGGACTGGCTGTTCAAGCTGCTGGCGCGGCGCTTGCTGGCGATCGACCTGCAGGCGCGCTCGTCGATGTGGGACGATCTTCAGCGCGGCCGGCCGACAGAGATCGACGACCTGCAAGGCGCCATCTTGCAGCTGGCGGGGAAGGCCGGCACGCCCGTGCCGACGGTTCAGCGGGTCACCGCTTTGGTGCGCGCGGCGGAAGCGGAGCGGCTTGGCTCGCCGGGCCTGGCGCCGGAGCGGGTTGTTGCACCGGCCGGCCGTCGATCAACGTGATCTTCTGCCAGATTTTCCGCGACAGGTTGGATGCCAGGTTCTCGATGTCGTTGACGCCGTCGATGACCACGTCGTCATTGACCGACTGTGCGAACAATGCGGCGATCTTGCCCGTGATCGACAGCATTTCGGAGCAATAGTCGAGGTAACGCGCCAGGTCGGCGGCATTGGTGATGCGGGCCGGCGAGTGCGCCGTCGGCTTGAAATCGGCCGAAAGGGCTGCCGGATCCTTGGTCAGCTGGTGCATGTCGATGACATGGATCAGCGAACGCAGGCCGTGCAGCTGGCGAAACACCCTTTTGCGCTTGATGCGCTCCTCGGTGCGGATCAGAGCAAGCAAGCCCAACACAGCGAGTATGACGGTGTTGATCGAAGCCTCTATGCCTTGCACCGACTGCAGGGCATCGTGGGTTCCCGAAATGCGGTCGATCGGCAAGATGGTACCGACGAACAGGAACACCAGCACACCCGTGACGAAGGCGGCGACGATGAGCCCGCGCAGCCACCAGATCGGTGCTTCGAGCACCTTGGCCGCCTTGGCCAGATCGCGCGACAGCGAGACCAGTTCGGCGGCGACGCCACGCAGTCCCGCTTCGGGGAAACGGTCGGCGATCCGCTCTTCCAGCCGCTCGGCGGTTTCGACGATCAGTTTCGGATCAAGCGTGCGGTAGCGCATGTCCGATCGGCCCTCAGGATTGTTCCGGCTCGTTGGTGCGCCGGCCATAGCGGTTGGGTCCAGGCTGCCCCGGAAACAGGCACAACACAAGGAAGGCGACGATCGAGACCACCGGCACGAACAGGATCAGCGCGGCAATGCCCGGCTTGTCCAAATCGTGCAGCCGCTTCACCGCCAGCGCGATGTTCGACCACAGCGAGGCGATGAAGGCGACGAAGAAGATGAACGACCACATGTTGCTCTCGGCCGAACCTTCCGGCACCAGCGTGAAGCGGTAGAGCGGGAAGGCCTGGATGATGGCGACGAGCAACCCGCCAAGAAAATAGGCCGCGCGACTGACGCGGCCCGAGGTTTTGAAGAAAAGCCAGGTGAGATCTGATCTGTCAGGCAAGCGGGTCCGGTCCATATTGATTGGCGCCTCTGGCGCCTTCGAGAATGCCGCACTCCACCAGAAACCAGATCGGGCCGATGAGCGGCACCAGCATGATCAGGCTCCACCAGCCCGACTTGCCGCGATCATGCCAGCGCTTGGCGTAGACTGCGAGCGCGAAATAGATCGAGGCCAGAGCGATGAGAATGCCGATGATGCCGATCTGGGCGCCACTGGCGGTGGTGAGACGTGTACCGAGGATCGCATCGAGAATGAAGGCAACGATACCAATGACGATGAAAACGCCAATCGCGGCCCAGAACTTGCCACGGTTGATGCGACCATCAAAACTTGTGAGCAGATACTTCCAGTCCATGTCACCCCTCCATCTTGAACCAGCGCGACCGATTGTCGCGCCGGCGGAGGGTGCGCTCGCTTTGCGCAAAGATCAATCGCGCAGCAATTCGTTGATCGAGGTTTTGGAGCGGGTCTTGGCGTCGACACGCTTGACGATGACGGCGCAGTAGAGGTTGGGACCCGGCTCGCCGTTCGGAAAGGGCTTGCCCGGCATCGTTCCGGCGACGACGACGGAATTGGGCGGCACTTCGCCATAGAAGATCTCGCCGGTGGCGCGGTCGACGATCTTGGTCGACTGGCCGATGAAGACGCCCATGCCGAGCACCGAGCCTTCGCGCACGATGCAGCCCTCGACCACCTCCGAACGCGCGCCGATAAAACAATTGTCCTCGATGATGGTCGGGCCGGCCTGCATCGGCTCCAGCACGCCGCCGATGCCGACGCCGCCGGACAGATGCACGTTTTTACCGATCTGGGCGCAGGAGCCGACCGAGGCCCAGGTGTCGACCATGGTGCCGCTGTCGACATACGCGCCGACATTGACGAAGGACGGCATCAGCACGGCGCCCGGTGCGACATAGGCCGAACGGCGCACGACCGACGACGGCACGGCTCGGAAGCCCGCCTTTTCGAAATCGACGGCACTCCAGCCGTCGAACTTCGACGGCACCTTGTCCCACCACACCGCCTCGCCGGGCCCCCCCTTGATGATCTCCATCGGGTTGAGCCGGAACGACAACAGCACGGCCTTCTTCAGCCACTGGTTGACATGCCACTTGCCGTCGGCCTGCCGCTCGGCGACGCGGACGGCGCCGCGGTCGAGCAGATCGAGCGCCGACTGGATGGCGTCGCGCGTTTCGCCGCGCGTTGCCGTCGAAATCGCGTCGCGTTCCTCGAAGGCCTTCTCGATGGTCTTTTCGAGGCTCGCCAGATCGGGCTTCGACATGAATTCGCTCCATTACCAAGCTGTTAAGGGGCAACGCCTTAACCTGTTTTGAAAGTCGCGCGGACCCCTTGGCAGGCTTTGCCTGTCTGGATCTTTGCATGTAGCAGGTTCTTGTCACAAAACCGCGGGACACTTTTGCGGAACCTGCTTATGTGAAGCCTTGGTGAGGGTCAATCGCGGCTGCGTCATGGGGCGGCGCAAGTGAAGAATTTGGACGGGTAGAGCATATGACACCTATGGAAAAGGCGGGCTGGACGCCACTGCCGCATTCGGACGAGGATCTGGAGCGGTCGAAGAGTGTGCCGGATACGCCGCAGACGCGTGCCGAAACCTACCGACTCGCCTGGAACGATCCCGACTTCATGACGCGGCGCGAGTTGCGCGCGGTCCGGCTGCAGCTTGAACTCCTGAAACCGGAAATGATCCTGGCCGAACGCGGCATCCGTTCGACGGTGATCCTGTTCGGCGGCGCGCGCCTGCCGGAACCCGGCGGCGAGGCCTGGGCGGCCAAGAACGAGACGCAGAAGAAGAACCTCGAGGAGAACAGCAAATACTACGAGGAAGCGCGCAAATTCGCCCGCCTCTGCTCGCAGCAGTCGGCTACCTCCTATTACCGCGAATATGTCGTGGTGACCGGTGGCGGGCCCGGCGTGATGGAAGCGGGAAACCGCGGCGCCGACGATGTCGGCGCGCCGTCGATCGGCCTCAACATCGTCCTGCCGCACGAGCAGGCGCCGAACATCTATGTGACGCCGGAGCTCTGCTTCAACTTCCATTATTTTGCTATCCGCAAGATGCATTTCGTCATGCGCGCCAAGGCGGTCGCGGTGTTTCCGGGCGGCTTCGGCACGATGGACGAATTCTTCGAGACGCTGACCCTGATCCAGACAGGGCGCATGGAGCGCGTGCCGGTGATCCTGTTCGGCAAATCCTTCTGGAAGCGGGCGATCAATCTCGATTTTCTCGCCGAGCAGGGCACGATCAGCCCCGGCGATCAGGACATCATCGACTTCGTCGACACCGCCGACGAAGCCTGGGGGATCATCAGCCGGTTCTACAAGTTAGGGGAGTAGGGGAGTGGGGAATTGAAGAGCTGACGAATTGAAGAATTGGGGAACTGGGGAACTGGGGGAATTGATCCGTAGAGACCGTCCTTCATTCTTCAATTCTTCAATTCTTCAATTCCCCTCTTCCTCCCCCTCCACAATCGCCGTCAGAAACCCCGCCAGATCGTCGGTGACGAAATCGACGTCGTCCTCGTTGGCCGGGTCGCGCTCCCAAATCTCGGAAAAGGTCGGCTCGAAATTGCGCGGCACGATAAGCACCGTGGTCATGCCGAGCGACTTCGGCACCGACAGGTTGCGGGCAAGGTCTTCGAACATCACCGCATTGTGGCCGGTGACGGCGTGGAGTTCGGCGAACTTCTCGTAGGTCTGGCGCGCCGGCTTGGGATTGAGCCCGGCGGCGACGATGTCGAAGATGTCGTCGAAATGGTCGAGGATGCCGAGTTGGCGCGCGGTGCGCTCGGCGTGCCTGCGGTCGCCATTGGTGAAGATGAACTTGCGGCCCGGAAGCTGGCGGATGGCGGTGCCGAGAACGGGGTCTGGCACCAGCCATGAATAGTCGATGTCGTGGACCTTCTCGAGGAAATCATCGGGGTCGATGCCATGACGTGTCATCAGGCCGTTCAGCGTCGTGCCATATTCGCGGTAGAGTTCCTTCTGCAACTTGCGCGCATCGTCGCGCGGCAATGCCAGCAGCTCGCCGACATAGGCGGTCATCTTGACGTCGATCTGCGAGAACAGATTCGAATGATGCGGATAGAGCGTGTTGTCGAGATCGAAGACCCAGTCGGTGACATGGGCGAAGCGGGCGGGGTCAGGGAGCGTGGTCATGGGCTCCTTATGGCATGAAACGCGCATTCCGGAAGCGACTTTATCCACAACTTCTGCTCGTTGAGGTTGCGTAAATCGCCTCACGATTCAAATTTTAGGCATCTGGGAAAGGTGGCCTTTAGGGCTTGCTGGCAGAGAGGCAGTCTTGTGGGAGCAAGCGATGAACAGCATAATTCTGAGATCCGCCGCCGTTGCTTTCGCCTCAGTCGCGGCCTCTCTCCTGCTGACCCTGATCATCGTTCCGGCCATGGGATTTCCGGTCAACCGCACGATCTGGCTGACCTCCACCCTCTGTCCGCTGGTGCTGGCGTGGGCTGCCAGCGCAAGCACTTTCTGGCAAAGCGACAGGCTGAAAAACGCGCATCGCGATCTCGCCCGCGCTCATGCCCAGCTCGCCGCCGCGCATCGCCGCCTGGCGGAAAAGGCGAGCCGCGACGACATGACCGGCATGCTCAACCGGGAAAGTTTCTTTGCCGCGCTCGACGGTTCGCGCCGCAAGTCCGATCGCGGCGCGCTGCTGATCATCGATGCCGACCACTTCAAGACCATTAACGACAATTTTGGCCACCTGACAGGTGATGACGCGCTGCTTTTGATCGCCAGCGCGATCCAGCGCGGCGTGCGCAGCGGCGATGTGCTCGGCCGCATCGGCGGCGAGGAGTTCGGCGCCTTCCTGATCGGCGCCACCGAACAGGAGGCCAAGCGCGTCGCCGAACGAATTCGCCGCGAAGTGGAGCTGATCCGCTTCCGGCCCGTCGACGAGCGGACCATCCCGCTCACGGTCAGCATCGGCGGCACCGTCTGCGGCGAGGAAGCCAGTGTGTCGGAGCTGATGCGCGCCGCCGACCGGCGCCTCTACCAGGCGAAGCACCAGGGCCGTAACCTGACGATCATCGACACCGGCATTTCCGAGGCGGCGTGATCCGATCTGCCGCAACCGGCCTGTTAAGAAAATTCTAACCCTGTTTGCACTCGGTTGTACCGCTTAGCCGGGTTTTCACTGCTTTGCGGCCAGACTTGGCACGATACTGGCTTCCACGGTGATGCATGTGTCGTTCCGGGAATTGCCGTTCTGGGAACGCCATGCAGTGCCGAAGCCCAGCCGAGAGACGAGCCATGAGTTTCATCATCAAGAAAATGTCACGCCGCGCGCTCGTGCAGGCGTTGATCGCATTGCCTGCCCTGTCTTTGTTCCGCAAGCTGCCTAATGCCGATGTCGCCGGTCCAAAGCCCGACCCGAACGAGATCGTCGAGGTCAATGGCTGGATTCTGAGGCGGGGCGACCTGGCATGATCTTCGACAGCTACGAGGCGTATCGCGCCGCGAACTTCACCCCAAAAGTGTGCATCCTAGGCTCCGGTCCGGCCGGCACGACCATTGCCCGCAAGCTTGGCGCGGCCGGCATTCCGGTGGTGGTGATGGAGGCCGGTCCGCGCGAATTCAGCGACGAGTCGCAGGACTTTTACCGTGGCAGCACGGTCGGCGATTTCTATTTCGATCTCGACATAACCCGGCTGCGGTTGATGGGCGGCAGTTCCAACCACTGGGCCGGCTGGTGCCGCGTGCTCGACAAGCAGGATTTCGAGCCGAAGGCCTGGGTACCCGATACGGGCTGGCCGATCCGCCGCACCGACATCGAACCCTATCTGCCGGAAGTGCGCGACATTCTCGACCTTCCGGCCCTCCGGCCAGATGTGCCGATCTCGGACGACATTCACTGGGTGCAGCTGATCAAGAGCCCGGCCGTGCGCTTCGCCGAGAAGTTCGGCGATGAACTCGACAAGGCCAAGAACATCGCGGTGGTGCTCAACACTTGTGCCACCGAACTTTCCGGCGACGGCAAACGTGTGACGGGCGCCAGACTGTGGTCGAACGGGCAGGATGCCGGCTCCTTCAGCGCCGACTATTTCATCGTCTGCACCGGCGGGCTGGAGAATTCGCGGCTGCTTCTGTGGTCGAACCAGCGTTCGAACGGCGGCGTCGTGCCGAATGCGACGGCGCTTGGCCGCTACTGGATGGAGCATCCGACCTTCGAGGGCGGCAACGCGATCCTGACCGACTACAACGCGTTCGAGGTCGACGCCGTCAATGAGGCCTTCTTCTCGCCGACCCTTGCCGCCATGGAGCGGCTGCAGATCATGAATTTCGGCATCCGGCTGATCGAGACGCCGTATCCCGGCGTCAAGAGCCTTATCGCCGACCTCGCCTGCACGGCACCCGACATGGCCGAGTGGATGTCCTCCAAGCTCAGTCAGAGACTGCGCTGCGCCGCCCAGCTCTACGTCGCCTGGGAACAGGCGCCGCTGGCCTCCAACCAGATCGAGTTGTCGAAGACCGATGTCGACCATGCCGGCGTGCCACGCATCGAATTGCACTGGAAGAAATCGGAAATGGAGCGCCGCACCCTGCTCGAAGGGCTCAGACTGTTCGGCATGACGCTGATCGAGAAGAATCTCGGCCGCGTGCGTATTGCCGACTGGATCAGCAATGGTCAGGATTATCCGACCAACGACGAGACGGCGGGCCATCATCACATGGGCGGCACGCGCATGGGCACCGACGTCAGCAAGAGCGTGGTCGACGCCAACTGCAAGGTGCACGGCATGGACAATCTCTATGTCGGCGGCTCCTCGGTGTTCTGCACGTCGGGCCAATGCAACCCGACGACGACGATCACCGCGCTGGCCTGCCGGCTGGGCGACCATCTGAGCAAGGTGGTCACCGCCTGACGGCTGCAGGGCAACTGCTGCCTAGAGCGTCGCCGGATCGAGGGCCGGCTGGTCCTTGCGGCGGGCGACGATTGCCGCGAAATCGGCGGTCTGGAAGGCATCGCGCAAGGCGTCGAAGGACGGCAGCACGAAATAGGCGCGCTGGAACTTGTCGATCTCGTAGCCGGTGCGCATCACCGTTTCCAGGTCGAAGGGCACGTGGTGGGCGTCATTGCCTTCGACCGCGAACTGCAGCTCGGTAAACGACGACATCAGGCCGGCGCCAAAGGCCTTTAGCGGCTGGCCGGCCTCCTGCATCAGGCCGTATTCGGCCGTGTACCAATAGAGCCGGGAAATCATCTCGTCGCCGCCCAGCGCGATGATGTCGCCGGCCTTCTCGCCATACATCTGCATGAAATCGGCGAACACCGGTTGCGACAGCGCCGGCACGTGGCCGAAGAAGTCATGGAACATGTCGGGCTCGACAATGTAGTCGAGCTCCTGCCTCGTCCGCAGCCAGTTGGTGACCGGGAAGCGGCGATCGGCGAGATGATCGAAAAACGGGGCCGCGGGAATGAGACCGGGCACCGCGACGATCTCCCAGCCGGTCAATTTGCGCAGCTTGGCGCTGACCTCGTCGAAATCGGGAATACGGTTGAGCAGGCCGAGTTTTTCGACGCCGTCGAGATAGGAGTGGTGGGCGAGCCTGCGCGTCAATTTGGTCTGGCGGTCGCACAGCGTGCGCCACACCGCCTGCTCTTCTTCGCTGTAATCGTAGCCCTGCGACACGGTGAAATCGGCGCGGCAGACCGAATAGTCGCCGCGCAATCCTTGCGCCGCGCAGTCGCGGGCATATTCGGCAACGCTCATCGTCGTCATGGTTTTTCTCCTCGCAAATCATCAATGGCTGACGTGCCGAAAAGGCTACCCCGATCTGCGGAGGCAAATCGGTTTTGATGATGGCTCGAACGGAATATTTGGGATAACATCCACTCAAAAAACCCTCTATCGGAGTGAAAATGCCTCAATTCGACGATTTCGAGATCAAGATGCTCGATGTCCTGCAGCGCGACGGGCGCAAGCCGGTTTCCGAACTGGCGCAAGAGATCGGCCTGTCGACGACGCCGTGCGCGCGGCGCTTCGAGGCGCTGCAGGAGGCCGGCATCATCAAGGGATTTGCCGCGGTGATCAGCCGCCGCGCGGTCGGCCTGATGGTCGAGGTGTTCATCCAGGTGCGCCTGGTCAGCCACAGCGACGGCTCGCCCGAAAGCTTCATCGCCGCCGTGCAGCGCATGGACGAGGTGTCCTCGTGCTGGACGATGACCGGCGACCACGACTTTCTGCTGCATGTCATGGTGCCGTCGGTCGACGAGCTCAACGCCTTCGTCATGCACCGGCTGATGCGGCTCGACGGCGTGCGCGACGTCCACACGCAGTTGGTGCTGCAGAACATCAAGGGGCCGGGCCATGTCCCGCTCGGGCATCTCAGGCGATGACAATGCCTCCCTTCGCACTCCTTGGGGAAAAGCTGCACGCAAACTGCTGAAACGGGCCAAGCGCGCGTCGATATCGCCGGCCAGCTTGCGCGGACCAACTGCCCAAGAGGTCCGCCATGAAAATCGTCCTGATCAATCCGCCGCACACCGCCATCGGCAGCCGCGTGCCTGACGATCATTTGCCGCCGCTCGGTCTGCTGGCGATCGGCGGACCGCTGATCGATGCCGGCCATCAGGTGCGGCTCGTCGACGCCGAGTTTGGGCCGATGCCGCTCGATGACGTCGTACGCAACGCACTGGAGGACCACCCCGACTTCGTCCTGATCGGCCATTCCGGCTCGACCTCGGCGCACCCGACCGCCTTGCTGATCGCTGAGCAGATCAAGCAGCGGGAGCCGGCGACCATCATCGTCTATGGCGGCGTTTTCCCGACCTATCATTGGCGCGACATCCTGGCCGCTACCGATGCTTTCGACTTCATCGTGCGCGGCGAGGGCGAGGCGACCGTCGTGGCGCTGGTCGAGGCGCTGGAAATGCACCAGCCGCCGGCGAGCGTGGCCGGCAT
>NZ_RZTC01000006.1:47851-83948 GCF_004023165.1 Mesorhizobium sp. M7A.F.Ca.MR.176.00.0.0
CGATCTCAGCCGCCCCTTCGCCACACAGGCCGCCATGACCATTGCCGACCTCGACGCCTACCGCGTCGGTTGGGAGCTGATTGAGCACTCGCGGTACAGTTACTGGGGCGGCAAGCGGGCCGTGGTCATGCAGTTTTCGCGCGGCTGTCCGCATCTGTGCAATTATTGCGGCCAGCGCGGCTTCTGGACCCGCTGGCGGCATCGCGATCCGGTGAAATTCGCCAGGGAGATCGCCTGGCTGCACCGCGAGCACGGCGTCGAGCTGATCAATCTCGCCGACGAGAATCCGACGGTCTCGAAGAAGGCCTGGCGTGCCTTCCTCGACGCCCTTATCGCCGAGAACGTGCCGGTGCTGATCGTCGGTTCGACCCGTGCCGACGACATAGTGCGCGATGCCGACACCCTGCATCTCTACCGCAAGGCCGGCGTCATCCGCTGGCTGCTCGGCATGGAAAACACCGACGAGCAGACGCTTCAATTGATCCGCAAGGGCGGCAGCACATCATCCGACCGCGAGGCGATAAGGCTGCTGCGCCTCAACGGCATCCTGTCGATGGCGACCTGGGTGGCCGGCTTCGAGGACGAAGGGTTCCGCGATCTGTGGCGCGGCTTTCGCCAGCTCATCGCCTATGACCCCGACCAGATCCAGGCGCTCTATGTGACGCCGCATCGCTGGACGCCGTTCTTCCGCATCGCGCGGGATCGCAAGGTGATCCAGCAGGATGCGCGCTTGTGGGATTACAAGCACCAGGTGCTGCAGATGACGCGGCTGAAACCCTGGATGCTGTTCTTCAGCGTCAAGCTGATCGAGCTGGCGGTGCAATCACGGCCGAAGGCGCTGGCCCGCATCCTGTTACACAAGGATCCCGAGCAGCGGCATTCGATGCGCTGGTACACACAGATGGGCCGCCGCGTCTGGTTCCGCGAGGTCTGGGGTTTTCTGGTCCGCGACGTCAGGGTGAAAGACGGCCCGACGCTGGCTGAATTCTGGGGCGCGCCGCAGGACGCCGAGGAGGAATCGATGACGGTTTCACGGCCGGCCAGAAAGCTCGCCATTCCCACCATCGGCAATATTGAAGATTCCGAGGCGAAAAAGTTAGCCGGCTGACGAGCCCCTCAGGGCACGATCAGCGTGCCGGCGCCATGTTCGGTGAACAGTTCCAACAGCACCGCATGCGGCGTCTTGCCGTTGAGGATGACGACGCCTTCGACACCGCGTTCGATCGCTTCGATGCAGGTCTCGACCTTGGGGATCATGCCGCCCGAGACCGTGCCGTCCTTGATCAGCGCCTTGGCCTCGGCCACGGTCAGTTCGTCGATCAGCTTCTTGTTCTTGTCGAGCACACCAGGCACGTCGGTGAGGAACAGCAGGCGCGTCGCCTGGCAGGCGCCGGCAATGGCGCCGGCGAAGGTGTCGGCATTGATGTTGTAGGTGTGGCCGTCGCGGCCTGGCGCCACCGGCGCCAGCACCGGGATCATTTCGGAGCGTGCCAGAAGATCGAGCAAGGTGCGGTCGACCTCGACCGGCTCGCCGACGAAGCCGAGATCGAGCACGCGCTCGATGTTGGAGTCCGGATCGATCATGGTCTTGCGAGCCTTTTCGGCGAAAACCATGTTGCCGTCCTTGCCGCAGAGACCGATCGCCCATTCGCCCTCGGCGTTGATCAGCGCGACGATCTCCTTGTTGATCGAACCGGCCAGCACCATTTCGACGATCTCGACCGTCTTCTGGTCGGTGACGCGCAGGCCGCCCTCGAACTTCGATTCGATGCCCATCTTGGCCAGCATGGCGCCGATCTGCGGGCCGCCGCCATGGACGACGATCGGGTTGACGCCGGACTGCTTGAGCAGCGCGATGTCGCGCGCGAAGGCCTTGCCGAGTTCGATATCGCCCATGGCATGGCCGCCATATTTCACCACGACCGTCTTGTGTTCGTAGCGCTGCATGTAGGGCAACGCCCGCGACAACAGGGCTGCCTGCATTTCGGCGGTGGCGGTTATTTCCGTCATCGGTTTGGTTCCCGGCTTATTATTTTAAGCACGTCGTTGTCCCAAAACCCCTGGACACTTTTGGGCGACATGCATCAGGTAAGGACGGCGGCGTCTTAGCGGGAATTGGCGCCGCCCGCAAATGGCTTTGCTGTCATATTCAAGCGCTTCACGACCTCGTCATCGTGTCGGCACCATCAGCGGCGCCCTGCGGTCCAGCCAACCCGAGATCTTCTCCATCTGCGCGGCGAGCGACAAAAGCGTCTCTTCGTCGCCCGGACGGCCGGCCGCCTGGACGCCGAGCGGCAGGCCGGCGTCAGTGACATGGACCGGCAGCGCGATCGACGGCTGGCCGCTGACATTCTGGATCGCCGGCCAATGGGTGAACCAGAGGCTCTTGTCCATCAATTGGCCGAAGAACGGCTTCAGCTTCAGCAAGGGTGTCAGGTGAAGCTTGTCGAGCAGGTTCTCGATGAGCTCGTCGGCGCCTTTGGGATCCATGGCGCCGCAGGCGAGCGGCGGGTGGGCAATGACCGGCATCAGCACGGCGTCGTACTGCACGGTCTCCGAAATCAGCTGCCGCGAGGCGGCATGCAGCCGCTGCAGGTCGGCATAGGTCTCGCCGGCCGACACCATTTCGCCGAAGCGGGCGAGCACCCGCGTCGCCCGCTCGATGTCACCGGTAACGGAACGGCCGACGCGCAGCGCTTCGGCCCGCATCGTGCCGGCGACGGCGGAGGCAACCGTCCTGCAGAAATCGGCGAAGAAATCGCGGCCGATAAAGGGCAGGTCGATCTCCTCGACCGTGTGGCCGCCCTCGCGGGCAAGCGCCACCGCCTTGTCGAGCGCCTTGAGCGTCTCGTCCGAGATCGGCAGGCCAAGCGGGGATTTGCGGTACACGGCCAGGCTGAGCTTGCCGGGATCGCGCGCGGCAGCGGCCGCGAACGTGCCCTTCGGCGGCGGCGCGGCATAGGGCGACAGAGGATCGGACCCATGGGTGAGGTCGAGCAGCAGCGCGCAATCACGCACCGAACGGGTGAGCGCATGGTCGACGACCATGCCGTACCAGCTTTCGCTCACCAGCGGCGTCAGCGGTGTGCGGCCGCGCGACGTCTTCAGGCCGACAAGCCCGGTGCAGGCGGCAGGCACGCGGATCGAGCCGCCGCCATCGGAGGCATGTGCCACCGGCACGACGCCGGCGGCGACCAGTGCAGCCGAACCGCCCGAAGAGCCGCCGCTGGTATGGTCGGTGTTCCACGGATTGCGGGTGATGCCAAAGGCCCTGGATTCGGTCATCAATCGAAGCCCGTGCTCCGGCGATGTCGAGGTGACGATCGGGATAAGCCCGGCAGCGAGATAGCGGTCGGTCAGCACCGAATTGACATCGGCCAGCCATGCCGGAATGCGGCTGCCGCCATGCGTCGGCACGCCCCTGATGGCGATGCCTAGATCCTTGATGGCGAAGGGAACACCGGCCAGCGGCAGCGAGGGGTCGACGGTCTTGGCGCGGGCCCGCGCGGCATCGTAGAGCGGCTCGGCCGTGGCATTGATGTCGGGACGGGTGGCCTCGGCGCGGGCGATCGCGGCGTCGGTCAGCTCGACGGCCGAAACCTCGCCCTTGCGGACCAGATCGGCGAGGCCCGCGGCATCTTCTTCCCAAAGGATCCGTTCGACCGACATGCGCGCTCCCCCCATCACTGAGGGCAAGCTAGCCAGTGGCGATTCCATTGGCAATCGGTCGACGGACCCGGCTGGCGACACACAAAAGCTTAGGCGTGCACAAGGTTATTTCCGCCGTTGCAAATACATTGCAATCGCCTAACTTGCCGCAGATGACGCCGCAGGACATCACCAAGCTGATCGTCCGGACTTCGATGAAGGATCGGGCCGCGTTCGATCTGCTTTACCGGCAGACCAGCGCGAAACTTTTTGGCGTCTGTCTTCGTGTATTGAACGACCGGGGAGATGCGGAAGAAGCGCTACAGGAAGTCTTCGTCAAGATATGGACGAAGGCGGATCGTTTTGCCGTCTCCGATCTAAGCCCGATCTCCTGGCTGGTGGCAATTGCGCGTAATCATGCGATCGATCGTATACGAGCGCGGCGCAGGCCTGCCGCCGACATCGATGCCGCGCTCGACGTGGCCGATCCGGCGCCGGGGCCTGAAGCGATGGCGGTGGCGGGAGACGAATCCGAACGTATCCACCATTGTCTCGATGAGTTGGAGAAGGACCGGGCAGCCGCCGTCCGGGGCGCCTATCTCAAGGGCGAGAGCTATGCCGAACTGGCGGAGCGCCATGGCGTGCCGCTGAACACGATGCGTACATGGCTGCGCCGCAGCCTGTTGAAACTCAGAGAATGTCTGGAAAGATGACGCTGGCAGAAGACACAGGACCGGAACGTGGAGGCGACGACCTGCTCGCCGCCGAATACGTTCTCGGCGTGCTCGATGCCGACGAACGCCAGATCGTCTCCCGCCGCATCGATGCGGATACGGTTTTCGCCCGTCTTGTCGAGGGATGGGAGGTCAGTCTCTCACCGCTTGCCGCCGCCTATCGGGAAATCGAGCCGCCGGTTTCGGTGAAGACCGCGGTCGACCGCCGCCTGTTCGCCAACGCTGCCGGGGTGACCACGCCCGCCGAAGTGCGCGGCGGCCTGTGGTCCAGCCTGGCCTTCTGGCGCGGCCTTGCCGCAGCCGCGGTTGCGGCACTGGCGATTTACATCGCCGTGCCCATTCTCAACCCACCGGTCGAGCAGCCGCAGGCGCGACTCGTCGCTTCGCTGGCCGCCGAAGGCAGCGACGTCAGATATCTTGCCGTCTATGATGCCGCGCATCACGAAGTCGGCCTGTCGCATGTCTCCGGTGAGCGTGCTTCCGGCAAGGACTTCGAGCTGTGGATGATCGAGGGCAAGAACCCGCCGGTCTCGATGGGCGTCATTCCGGCAGGTGCAACGGCGCATATCGTCGTCTCGCTGGCGGCCCAGCAGAAACTTGCCCAGGGCGCGGTGCTTGCCGTCAGCCTCGAGCCGTCAGGCGGTTCGCCGACCGGACAGCCGACCGGACCGGTGGTCGCCGCCGGCGACCTGAAGAGCATCTGACCGGCTCCGCGCGCCTGAAAAATCACAACAGACTATCATAAGTCTATCCTTCACTGAACATGCCCATAGACAGCATGTCGGCCGGCGGCCGATTGCTCGGGAAAATCCCTCTGCGCCAAAGATAAAATCAAAAATCACAATATTCCTGAAACTCGGGCGATTTTGTTCCGTATCTCCTCGCGTCCCCAAAAATGGGAAGAGAAAAACCCGAGGAGTTTGACATCATGCGTAGATACGCCACCCTTTTGCTCGCCGGCACGATCGCCGTTTCGGCCCTTGCCACCGCCGCCTATGCCGAAAACGCGATGGTTGGCGGCGCCGCGATGTATGCCAACAAAAACATCGTCGAGAACGCCGTGAACTCGAAGGATCACACCACGCTGGTCGCCGCCGTGAAGGCCGCCGGCCTTGTCGAAACGCTGCAGGGCGCCGGTCCGTTCACCGTGTTCGCTCCGACCAACGAAGCCTTCGCGGCTCTTCCGGCCGGGACGGTCGAGACGCTGCTCAAGCCTGAAAACAAGGACAAGCTCACCAAGATCCTGACCTGCCATGTCATCGGCGCCAAGGCGATGGGGGCGGATGTCGCCGCGATGGCCAAGGCTGACGGCGGCGCCCACAAGGTCAAGACGGTCGGCGGCTGCGAGCTGTCGCTCAAGGCCGACGGCGGCAAGGTCACCGTCACCGACGAGAACGGCAATGTCGCCAATGTGACGATCGCCGATGTCGAACAGTCCAATGGCGTCATCCACGTCATCGACAAGGTTCTTTTGCCGAAGATGTAACAAGGGGATTGCTGCCGGCGAACTGGCAGCAAGGGCCCTCCGTCGATTGCACGATCCCGCTCCCGTGATCCGCAATTGACCCGCGCACTCCGCGCCGCCCATATTCGGATGTGGGAGGGCGCGGAGTGTTCGTTCGAGGGGGCTACCGTCACCGGCTTTTGATTTCCGCGCGGCGGTATAGTTTGGCAAAAGGACATCAGGAGGAACCGGTCATGAACCGTCGCGACTTTCTTTTGAGCGGTGCCGCCGCCATCGGCGTCGTCGGGGCCGCAGCAACGATGCTGCGCATGGGCGATCCGCAGGCAGCACAGGCCGCCGAAAAATTCGAAGTCACCAAGACCGACGCCGAGTGGAAAGCCATCCTGTCGCCGGCCGCCTTCGACGTGCTGCGCAAGGAAGGCACGGAGTATCCCGGCACCAGCCCGCTGCTCAACGAACACCGTAAGGGCATCTTCGCCTGTGCCGGCTGCGACCTGCCGGTCTATTCGTCGGAGACGAAATTCGATTCCGGCACCGGGTGGCCGAGCTTCTGGCAAGAGATCCCCAAGGCTATCGGCACGACCGTGGACCGCTCGCTCGGCATGACGCGCACCGAGGCGCATTGCCGCCGCTGCGGCGGCCATCTCGGCCACGTCTTCGACGACGGTCCGGCGCCGACCGGCCTGCGCCACTGCATCAACGGCGTCGCGCTGACCTTCGAGCCCACCACAGCCTGACAAATTCCAACTGGATATGAAAAACTCCGGGCTTGCGGCCCGGAGTTTTTTGCGCGGTCAGAGCTTTTTCGGGCGTGGACTGGAGGAGCTTCCCGAAATAGCTGCCCACGTATCTCTGTCTTGTCGCAATTCCTAAGGGAAAGCGCTGCGCGCTTTTCCCGGGAAAACCGCCTTACACTTTTCCTGGAATTGCTCCGGTATCAGTGGCCGCCGCCACCACCTCCACCCGCCGCCGCGGCCGGCTTGCGGATCAACATGGTGAACAGGCCAAGCGTCGCAAACAGCACCGTCAGCATGAAGAACACATCCATGAAGGACAGCAGCGCCGCCTGCTGCTGGACCATGCCCGACAGCTTGGAGATGGCGGCACTTGTCGCGTCCAGGCCGGGGGTTTGCTCGAAATTGAGCGTCATGTTCTGCAGCTTGGTCTGCGCGGCTTCACTGCCCCATTGCACATGCTCGGAGAGCCTTGCGTAGTGGAAGGCATTGCGGTCGATCAGCACGGTGTTGATCAGTGCGAGGCCAACCGCACCGCCAAGGTTGCGGGTGAGATTGAACAGGCCGGACGCATTCTTCAGCCGCTCGGGCGGCAAGGTGCCGAGCGCGATGTTGTTGATCGGCACCATGCACAGCATCATCGAACAGCCGCGCAGGATCTGCGGGATGAGCAACTTGTAGAAATCCCAGTCGGCGGTCAGATGCGTCATCCACCAGGTGCCGGTGGCGAAGCCGAAGAAGCCGATCATCATCATCAGCCGCGGGTCCATCTTGTTCGACAGGATGCCCGAGATCGGCGCGGTGAAGAACATGGCCAGGCCGCTGACGAACAGCGCCTCGCCGATCATCATCGAATCGTAGCCACGGATGCGCCCGAGATACACCGGGTAGAGATAGGTCAGGCCGTAAAGGCCGATGCCGATGACGAAGGAGAACAGCGAGCCGAAGGCGAAGTTGATGTTGGTGAAGGCCTTCAGGTCGACGATCGGCTCCTCGGCGGTGAACACCCGCCAGAAGAACAGCACCGCGCCGATGGTCATGACGATGGCGCAGATGAAGACGCCCTGGTCCTGCAGCCAGTCATTGTTGGGGCCTTCCTCGAGCACATATTCCATGCAGCCCAGGAAAGCCGCCATGCCGGCGAGGCCCCACCAGTCGAACTTGCTGAACAGCTTGAGGTTGGGCTTGTCGAAGTCGATCAGCGTCCAGGCCGCCGCTGTCACCAGGATGCCGGGCACGACATTGACCAGGAACAGCCAGTGCCAGGACATGGCATGGCTGATATAGCCGCCGACAGTCGGGCCGATGGTCGGCGCCAACGTCGCCACCAGGCCGATCATCGGCGAGACGAAGGCGCGGCGCGAGGGCGGGAAGATGGTGAAGGCAGCGGCGAAGACGCTCGGTATCATGCCGCCGCCGATGAAGCCCTGGACGGCGCGGTAGACAATCATCTGGTCGATGTTGGTGGCAGTCGCCGCCAGCGCACTGGCCGCGGTGAAGCCCGCCGCCGAGATCGTGAACAGCACGCGCGTCGACAGCATCCGGCTGAGGAAGCCCGACAGCGGGATCATCACCACTTCGGCGATCAGATAGGCGGTCTGCACCCACGGGATTTCGTCGGAGCTGGCGCTCAGGCCGGCCTGGATTTCCGACAGCGAGGCGGAGACGATCTGAATGTCCAGGATGGCCATGAACATGCCGAACACCATCGCCAGGAAAGCGATGACGCGCCGCGTCGAAATGGTGTCAGGCACAGCCGGCCTCGCCGGCGGTGCTCCTGCTGTCAGGGTTGCGGTTGCCATGGCATTGCTCCCCGGCAGCCGCTCAGTTCGACGCTGCCGCTGATGCCGACCCGGATGGGGCGGTACGGCTGTCGACGGCGACGATGACGCTCAGGCCGGCGCGCAGTTTGCCGCTCTTCAGGACATCTGCCGGCACATCGATACGGACCGGAACGCGCTGCACGACCTTGGTGAAGTTGCCGGTGGCGTTTTCGGGCGGCAGCAGCGAGAACACGGCACCCGAAGCCGGCGCCAGCGACGAGACGGTTCCCTCGAAGTCCTGGCCGTCGGTCGCATCGACCGAGATCTTCACCTTCTCTCCGGGCACCAGCCGGGCAAGCTGCGTCTCCTTGAAGTTGGCGACGATGTAGAGCTTGTCCATCGGCACGATGACGGCGAGCTTCTGGCCGGGGCTGACAAGGTCGCCCTGTTCGACCGAGCGGTTGCCGACGATGCCGTCATAAGGCGCCTTGAGCACGGTGAAGGAAAGATCGCGCAGCGCCTTGTCATGGCTGAGCTGCAGGGACGCCAGCGTGCTCGCCGATTCCGCGCGTTGCGCCTGCAGCACGCCGATATTGGCCTGCGCGGCGGCGATCGTCGCGTCGGCGCCGACAAGGGCGGCATCGGCCTGCTGGACCGCCGTCTGGGCGTCGTCCAGCTGCGCCTGCGTGCCGACATGGGTCTTGAGCAGTTGCGAGGCGCGCGCCGCGACCTTGGCCGCATTGTCGGCGGCGGCCTGATCGGCGACCTTCTGCGCCTGCGCCTGCTGCAGCGAGGCGCGCGCTGCTTCAGTCTGGGCGTCGATACGGTCGAGCGTCTTGCTCAAGGTGGCGATCTGCGCCTCGGCCTGGGCGACGGCAATCTTGTAATCGCCGTCATCGACGACGAGCAGCGGATCGCCGGCCTTGACCTGCTGGTTCTCGCTGACCTTGACCTGATCGACATAGCCGGAAATCTTGGGCGAGATGAACGCCATGTCGGCCTGGACATAGGCATCGTCCGTGGAGATCATGAAGCGGCCCGTTGTCCAGTAGTCGTAACCATACCAGGCGCCGGCGCCCAGCAAAGCGGCGCCGATGACCGGCAGCAGGAAGGAACGCACCGAACGCTTCTTCTTGGCCGGAGCCTCTGCCGGTGGCGACGAGACAGGCTGGACAGGCACTTCCGGGGCTTCCGTCGCCGGCGCAACCTTGGCGTTGGGAAAGGGACGGACTTCGGCAGTGGTCGGCGCGTTCGAGGACATGACATCTCTCTAAAGTTATAATATAATACTGAACCGTTCGGTTCGATCCGGCCGTTGACATAGCGCGTAAAGAGGACCATATCAAGGGCAATCGAACCGCTTGGTTCGAATTATTTTCGAGGTGTGACTTTCATGGCCGAGACCCCGCCCAATGTTGAAAACGAGTCGTGCGACGACCTGTTGGAAAGCTTGCGTCGTGGCCGCCCGGCCGCGGGGCAGGATCCGGTCAAGCGCAGCCAGATCATCGACGGCGCCCGTCGTGTCTTCATCGACAAGGGCTTCGAAGCCGCCTCGATGAACGACATCACCCGCGAGGCCGGTGTCTCCAAGGGTACGATCTACGTCTATTTCGCCAACAAGGAAGAGCTGTTCGAAGCGCTGATCGAGGAAGAGCGCGGCACCATCTTCAAGAACATGTATGACGTGCTGGACAATGCCGACAACCTGCGCGAGACGCTGGTGAAGTTCGGCAAGGTGCTGGCCCTCAAGATCACGTCGGCCAAGGTGATCCAGGCGCAGCGCACGGTGATCGGTGCATCCGACCGGATACCCGACATGGGCGCGCGGTTTTACGAGCGCGGTCCCAAGCGTGGCCACGACAAGGTCGCGGCCTTTCTCAATGCCGCCATCGAGCGCGACCTGCTGCGCATCGACGATGTCGATCTTGCCGCCTATCAGTTCACCGAACTGTGCCTGGCCGGTCTGTTCCGCCAGTGCATCTTCGCCTACCGCACCAAAGCCCCGAGCCAGGACGAGATCGACCGCATCGTCAGGTCAGGCGTCAGCATGTTCCTCAAGGCATACGGCACCGAAAGGCTTGTGGCGGAAGAAGGCCACCAGACGATTGCTATCGAGGCCAAGCCGTAGGCCATGCTCTAAGCTGTGGATGCTTAGCCGCCATTGGCGGCAAGCACGATGGCCGCCTGCAATTCCTGGAGGCCCTCGGCTTTTTCCGAAGACGTCGCCAGAACGAACGGGAACGCCGCCGGCCGCTTCTTGATCTTTGCCAGCGTCTCCTCGATCAGCCTCGGCACGCCGGCAGTCTTGATCTTGTCGGTCTTGGTCAGCACGATCTGGTAGGACACCGCCGCCTTGTCGAGCAGCGACAGCACTTCGTCGTCCTTGGCCTTGATGCCGTGGCGGGCGTCGATCAGCACATAGACGCGCTTCAGCGTGACGCGGCCCTTGAGATAGTCGAAGACCAGCTTGGTCCACTCGTCGACCTTCTCCTTCGGCGCGGTGGCATAGCCATAGCCGGGCATGTCGACCAGCGCCAAGGGCGGCAGGTCGGCGCCCTCACCCGAAAATCCGTCCGGCACGAAATAGTTGAGCTCCTGCGTGCGCCCCGGCGTGTTGGAGGTGCGCGCCAGCCCCTTCTGGTTGACCAGCGCGTTGATCAGCGACGACTTGCCGACATTCGAGCGGCCGGCAAAGGCGATTTCCGGCGGCCCTTCAGGCGGCAGGAATTTCATGGCCGGCACGCCGCGGATGAAGATCCACCCTCGCGTAAACAGTTCGGTGCCGATTATGCTGCTGTTCAGAGCGTTCAAGCTGCTGCCTCCAGAAGAGAGATATCGGCGCCCCGGATAGCATCGAGGTTGCGACTGACCTTGTCCACCGGCCAGTCCCACCACGCCACCGCCAGCAGCCGCCTGATTATCCGGTCGTCGAAACGCATCTTCACCACCTTGGCCGCATTGCCGGCGACGATCGCATAGGGCGGCACGTCGTGCGTCACCACCGATTTCGCGGCGATGATGGCGCCGTGGCCGATTTCCACCCCGGGCAAGATCACCGCCTCCATGCCGATCCAGACGTCGCTGCCGACAATGGTGTCGCCGCGCACTTCCTTCGACCACGTCGCCGGGTCAAAACCCTTTTCCCAGCCATGGCCAAAGATATTGAACGGATAGGTCGAAAAGCCGGACATAGCATGGTTGGCGCCGTTCATCATGAAGCGCGCGCCCTCGGCGATGGCGCAGAACCGACCGATGATCAGCTTGTCGCCGATGAAGGGATAGTGGTGCAGGACGCATTTTTCGGCGAATTTGTCGGGGCCGTCCGGATCGTCATAGTAGGTGAAGTCGCCGATCTCGATGTTCGGCGCATTCACCAGCCCCTTGAGGAAGCCGACGCGGGTATGCATCGGGATCGGGTGCTTGATGTCTGGGTTTGGTCCGTCCATGTCGAAATCCGTCAGAGAAATGGCAGCCAGGCACATCCGAAACTCGAATGCGCCCGTTCNAAATAGCGTGATCCGCCCTATAGCACCAATCGGGCGACGAGCGAGCTTTCCTTGACGGCCTTGCTCATTTGCCGCCGCGACAGATCACGATCGGATCGGACATTGCGCTGTCGAAACCGCTGCCCTGATAGACGGTGACGTTCGCCGCGCCGGGCGGCAGCATGAAGCTGCCTTCGACGATTTTCTGGTCTCCGGCCGGCATGTGGAGAGCCCAGCTATAGGTGCAAAACTGAGGCGGCGCCTGGGGTTCGACGTGGCTGCAGTTCAATTGCGCGCCACCCAGCATCGCGGCGCCGCCGCAGCTGACGGCGTCCTTTGCGAGCGCAAGGCCCGGCCATCCCGCGATGGCCGCCACGGTCACGATCTTCAGCCAATTCATCGTCCTATCCTTGCCCGGCAACAGCCTGCTACCTGAGCCTTTTTATGGTGTCGCAGCACATGCGTCATTTTTTCCAGGCGGGCTTAGTCCGTCTTGCGCACCGCGTCCAGCGGGATTATGTGCATGATGATAATAAGCATGCTCACTAAAAGTTGCGCCTTAGAACCTCAGTACCTTCCATGCCATCGTCACCCAACATCAGCTTCGTGCTGCACGATGTCGCGCGCCTGCTTCGAAAGCGGTTCGAGCAGAGGTCGCGGGCATCGGGGCTGACCCGCGCCCAGTGGCAGGTGCTCGCCTATCTCTGCCTGCATGAGGGCATCCACCAGAACAAACTGGCCGATCTTATCGAGATCACGCCGATCACGCTCGCCCGGCTGCTCGATAAGATGGAGGCACGCGGCTTCATCGAGCGCCGGCCCAATCCCGCTGACCGCCGGGCATGGCTGCTCTACCTGAAGCCGCAAGCTTATCCGCTCATTGAAGCCACGCGCACCAATGGGCAGAAGACGCGGGACGAGGCCTTTGTCGGTCTTTCCGCGGATGCCCAGCTGCATCTGCTGCAAACCCTATCCCTCATCAAATCCAATCTGCTCGCGGCTTGCACCCAGCCTGCCGCCGACCGGGAGAAAACACATGGCTGAATCAACCTCACCAAAGAAGCCTGTCGAAGAAGACGTATCCTCCGCCGGCCGGGCGCACGACCAGATCATCCGACTGGACAGCGAACGCGAACAAAGGCGAGCCGGCACCCTCATCGGCAATGACGAACTCGAAGCACCGGTCGCCCTGGAGCCGGCCGCGCTCGAGGCGCCGTCCAAGGAGCCACGGCAGGCCGGGGTTGCGGTGGCGCCGCCGGCGCCGGTCAAGCCCAAGCGCGGCCGGGCACGGCCGATCCTGTTTGCCCTGCTTCCGGTCGCGCTGGTCGTCGGCGGCTATTACTACGTCATCGGCGGCCAGGTCATGACGACCGACAACGCCTACATCCAGGCGCAGTCGCTCGGCGTTTCCACCGATGTCTCCGGCACTGTGTCCGAGATCGACGTGCACGAGAACGAGGCGGTGAAGAAGGACCAGGTGCTTTTCCGGCTGCGGCCGGCCTCTTTCGAAACCGCTCTTGCCGCCGCCCAGGCGCAGCTCGGCACTGTGCGCAACCAGGTGCTGACCTTGCAGGCGAGCTACCAGCAGTCGCAGGCGCTGATCGAGCAGGCGCAGGCCGACATCCCCTATTACGAGGCCGCTTTCCAGCGCCAGCAGGATCTGCTCAAGACCTCCACCTCCTCCAAGGCGACCTTCGACAGCGCCCAGCACGACCTCGTCGCCGCCCGCCAGAAAGTGTCCGTTGCCCAGGCGCAGGCACAGGCGACGCTTGCCCAGCTTGGCGGCGACGCCAGCCAGCCGGTGGAGAAGAATCCGTTCTACCTCCAGGCGCAGTCGGCGGTGGACGACGCCCAGCGCAATCTTGCCGATTCCATCGTCAAGGCGCCGTTCGACGGCATAGTCACCAATGTCGACGCGCTTCAGGTCGGCAAGTACCTGCCGGCTTCGCAGCCGGCCTTCAGCCTGATTTCGGCGACCGATCTGTGGATCGCGGCGGAGCCGAAGGAAACCGAACTGACTTATGTGCGGCCGGGACAGACGGCGACGATCAGCGTCGACAGCTATCCCGGCACCGTCTGGCACGGCACGGTCGCCTCGATCAGCCCGGCGTCGTCGTCGAGCTTCTCCTTGCTTCCGGCGCAGAACACCACCGGCAACTGGGTCAAGGTCGTGCAACGCATTCCGATGCGCGTGACGGTCGACGATCTCCAGGGCAAGCCGCCGTTGCGTGGCGGGATGAGCGTCGTGGTCGGCATCGACACCGGTCATGCGCGCGGCTTGCCGGACTTCGTGACGGACCTCCTCGGCCGGTTCGGACAAAAGTCATGAGCAGCGCGTCCGCGACAGGTGGCGTGGTCGCCAACCGCGGCGCCATCACCGCCTGCGTGATCCTGGCCGTGATCATGCAGGCGCTGGACACGACCATCGCCAATGTGGCGCTGCCCTATATCCAGGGCAGCGTTTCGGCGAGCGCCGACCAGATAAACTGGGTGCTGACGTCCTATATCGTCGCGGCGGCCGTCATGACTCCGCCTTCGGGCTATCTTGCCAATCGTTTCGGCCGCAAGCGCATCCTTTTGATATCCATCACCGGCTTCGTCGTCGCGTCGGTGCTGTGCGGCTTCGCGCAGTCGCTGCCGCAGATCGTCGGCTTCCGCCTGCTGCAAGGTCTGTTCGGCGCGGCCCTGGTGCCGCTGGCGCAGAGCATCCTGCTCGACATCTACAGCGTCGAGGAGCGCGGCTCGGCGATGGCGTTGTTCGGCGTTTCGGTGATGGTCGGGCCGGTGCTCGGGCCGGTCATCGGCGGCTGGCTCACCGAAAACGTCAGCTGGCGTTGGGTGTTCTACATCAATGTCCCGATCGGGGCCCTGGCTTTCGCCGGCGTCTCGATGTTCGTCCAGGAAACCAAGACGGACCTCAAGGCCAGGCTGGACTGGCTGGGCTTCGGCATGCTCAGCGTCACCATCGCATCGCTGCAGATGTTCCTCGATCGCGGCGAGCAGCTCAACTGGTTCTCGTCGTCCGAGATCATCGTCGAGGCGCTGATCTGCGCGTCGGCCTTCTACATCTTCCTCGTCCACACCTTCACCGCCAAAAACACCTTCGTGAACCCGCGGCTGTTCCTCGACAGGAATTTCGCCGTCGGCATGATCTTCATCTTCATCATCGGCATCACCTATCTGGCCTCGCTGGCCCTGATGACGCCGTATCTGCAGACGCTGATGGGCTATCCGGTGGTGACGGCCGGCATCGTCATGGGGCCGCGCGGTCTCGGCACCATGGCTTGCATGTTCCTGGTCGGCAGGCTGATCGGCAAGGTGGACACGCGCTGGCTGCTGTTGACCGGCCTGCTGGTCACCGCCTGGGCGATGTACGACATGACCGGCTGGACCCCTGATGTATCGCAATGGACGATCATCAGCACCGGCTTCATCCAGGGCGCGGGACTGGGCTTCCTGTTCGTGCCGCTGACCACCATCACCTTCGCCACGCTGGCGCCGGAGCGGCGCGCGGAAGGCACAGGCCTTTACAATCTGTCGCGGAACATCGGCTCCAGCGTCGGCATATCCGTCGTCACCGCGCTGTTGACGGAGAACGTGCAGATCAACCACGCCAACATCGCCACCTATGTGACGCCCTACAACCAGGCTTTCAGCAATCCGGCCATCTTCCAGGCGATGGATCCCTACAGCGCCGCGGGCCGCGCCGCGCTCGACGGCGTGGTGACGCTGCAGGCGACAATCATCAGTTATATGAACGACTTCAAGCTGATGATGATCCTGTCGCTTGCCGCCATTCCGCTGGTTCTGTTGCTGCGCAAGCCGGCCACTCCGGCCAAGATCGACCACAGCGCCGTGATGGAGTGATGTTTTGGTCGAGGGCCTTTTGTTGAAGCAAGTTTCGAATGCGTCACTGTCGACAAAATGGAAATACAACGTATGGCGACGCCGTCGGCTGTCCCGTTGCACGTGATGCTAGGTTGCCCAAGTATCCAGCTGATTGAGGACGGCAATCGCCGGATACGATTTCCTGCCGGGATAACTTTGGCGGTAGTAGGCATTCCAATAGCTTGTCGCCTTAGCGCGTATTGCACGCATTACCTGCCGGTTCTGCCGGACGAAACTGGCGTAAGCTGTCCGATCGAAATACGGCATCGCCAAATGGATATCGTCGAGAATTTCGACGACGTACTCGCCTAAGAGAAGAACGATGAATGGAATCGTCCAAGGCTCGTTCAGCGGAAGGATAATTTTGGCTGATTTTTGCCTCAGATAACCGTCTGTCGAACGTGTCAGCAAGCACTGCGACCCCGGCGAAAAGCTAGCGAAATCGACAGCTACGGTCGGCAGAAAATGCAACCGATAGGGAATGTAGATGCTGATCCCATCAGATGTGAGATGCCTCGAGGTTGTTCGGTAAGTGTCGTCGACGATGGGAGTCAATTCCTCAGCAGCTATATCGCCAAGCGCTCCAACTCCGAAAGCTGACTTTGCGGCATTTGGGAAAGGCTTGCGTTGGGTAAACCAATCCACGTCGTGTTCCTAACAAGGCTACGAAATCGATATGCAGTCAGTATGTCACATCTGCGGGCGCTAGGTGAGCGTTGTCTCTCTACCCCTCAACCGCGTTGGCAGTCGCATCGCGACGCCACATTCCGGTGCGCGGCGGTCCGTGCCAGCTTACGGCTAGCCGGCATCTCGGCTACCCGCTCCGTTCAGGTATTTGTTCTCTACGGTCTTCGGTCCATGAACCAAAAGAAACCGGGGTCCTGTGAGGGACAGGACCCCGGCCGATGCCGATACGACTTCCCAAGAAACATGGCACCTCGTCATGAGGTGGGGATGGCAGGCCCGAGAAAGCCCCGACGGACCTGCCTTGATCCCCTTTGCCGAAAGCCGTTACTTCGGCAACAGCACCTTGTTGACGACATGGATGACGCCGTTCGACTGGTTGACGTCGGCGATCGTCACTCGCGCCTCGCCGCCTGACTCATCCATGATGTAGAGCTTGCCCTTCTTGACTTCAGCGGTCAGCGTGTCACCGGAGACGGTTTTCATCTCGTACTTGCCGCCCATCGCTTTGGCCTTCTTCATCATTTCGGCGCCCGAAATCTTGCCTGCCACGACATGCGCGGTCAGCACCTTGGTGAGCTTGCCCTTGTTCTCCGGCTTCAGCAGCGTGTCGACGGTGCCCTTGGGCAGTTTCGCAAACGCCGCGTTAGTCGGGGCGAAGACTGTGAACGGGCCAGCGCCCTGCAGCGTGTCGACCAGGCCGGCGGCCTTGACCGCGGCGACCAGCGTCGTGTGGTCCTTCGAATTGACGGCGTTCTCGACGATGTTCTTGGTGGTGTACATCGGCGCGCCGCCGACATTCGGGTTTTTGGCATAGGCGGGCGCGGCAATCGCCACGCCGGCGACGAACGCGGAAAGGGCGATGGTCCTGAATGACGGCAAACGCATGTGGTCTTCCTCCGGGTGAGGGCTGATCGGAATTGATAGCCTTTGGAAACGCACAGGCAGTCACGCCGCCGACGGGGCGCAAGTTTCGCCGATCACGGGAACGTGATGCCGGAGCTGCTTAAACGAAAAGCCCCGCGCGAGGCGGGGCTTTGAAGGCTGGAGAAAGCGCTGCGTCTTCTATTCGGCCGGCGACGGTTTCTTTCGGAACAGCGCGACCAGATTGTCCCACAGCTCGATCTTGGCGCCCTGGCGCTTCATGATGATGCCCTGCTGGAGGATCGACAGCGTGTTGTTCCAGGCCCAGTAGATGACCAGGCCGGCCGGGAAACCCGCCATCATGAAGGTGAAGATGACAGGCATCCAGGTGAAGATCGCCGCCTGCGTCGGATCCGGCGGCGTCGGGTTCATGCGCATCTGCAGGAACATGGTGACGCCCATGATCAGCGGCCAGACGCCGATCATCAGCATGTGCGGCAGGGTGACCGGGATCAGGCCGAACAGGTTGAACAGCGACGTCGGATCGGGCGCGGCCAGATCCTGGATCCAGCCGAAGAACGGCGCGTGCCGCATCTCGATGGTGATGTAGAGCACCTTGTAGAGCGAGAAGAAGACCGGGATCTGCAGCGCCACCGGCCAGCAGCCGGCAAGCGGGTTGATCTTCTCGGTCTTGTACAGCTCCATCATCGCCTGCTGCTGCTTCATCTTGTCGTCCGCGTATTTCTCGCGGATCTCGAGCATTTTCGGCTGCACCTTCTTCATGTTCGCCATCGACGCGTAGGACTTGTTGGCGAGCGGATAGAAGATGGCCTTGACGATGACGGTGGTGGCGAGGATGGCCAGGCCGAAATTGCCGAAGAATTTGTAGAGCGTGTCGATCAGCCAGAACATCGGCTTGGTGATGAAGTGGAACCAGCCCCAGTCGATCAGCAGATCGAACCGCTTGATATGACGATCTTCCGCATAGGCGTTGATCTTGCCGACTTCCTTGGCGCCGGCGAAGATTTCGCTCTCCACCGTCGCCGACTGACCGGCATCGACGGTGATCGGATCGGTGAGGAAATCGGACTGATAGCGATGGCGGCCGTCCTCGAAATAGGCGTAGCGCGGCTGGAACGGCTGCTTCTCGGTCGGCACCAGCGTCACCGCCCAGTATTTGTCGGTGATGCCGAGCCATCCGTCGGTCGACTTGCCCGGCGTGAACTGCTTGTCCTTCTCGATGGACGCGTATTTGTGCTCCTGCAGGCCTTCGGTGCCGGTGAAACCGATCAGGCCCTCATGCAGCACATAGGTGCTGGCAACGAGCGGCTTGTCGAAGCGGGTGACGCGGCCGTAATTGGACAGCGATACGGCGGCCGTGCCCGCATTCTGCACTGTGTCGGACACCGTGAACATGTAGTTGGTGTCGACGGAAAAGGTGCGCTTGAAGGTAAGGCCCTTGTCGTTCGAATAGGTCAGCGTGACCGGGGTCGTCGGCGTCAGCGTCGCATTGCCGTCGACGGCCCACACAGTCTCGGGACCGGGCACCGCGCCAGTCTTGTCGTTGCCGACGAAGCCGATCTCGGCATAGTAGCCATTGGGCAGTGCCGCCGGGTTGAGCAGGCTGATCTCGGGCGAATTCTTGTCGACCGTCTCGGTGTAGTGCTTGAGCTTGAGGTCGTCGAGACGGGCGCCGGTCAGGTTGATCGAACCCTCGAGGCTCGGCGTGTCGATCCTGGCGCGGGTCGTCGTGGCGAGTGCCTGTTCGCGGCCGGCCGGCGTCACGGCGTCTGTTCCCGGTGCGTTGGGAATGGCGCCAGGGGCGGCGGGCGTTCCGGTGTCGGTACCGGGATTGGTGCCGGCGGCCTTCTTCTGCTCCTCGACGCGCTGCTGTTCGACGCGGGCGGCCTCGCGTTGCGCTTCGCTGCGCGGCAACACGTAAAAATATTGCCATACCGCCAGGATCAGCACCGACAGCGCGATGGTGATGAAGAAGTTCCGGTTGTTTTCCATCGAAAGCCCTTGGCCTATCGTGTTCCGCGCAGTCGGCGGGAAAGTTCGGCCTTCAACTGGCCGAACGGAGTGGTAAGCACGTCTTCGCGCCCGACGATGACATAGTCATTGCCAGGCGCCATGTCACTTGCCGCATGCGTGCGGACGGCTTCTCGCAACCGCCGCCGGACACGGTTGCGGACAACCGCATTGCCGACCTTCTTGGTGACGGTGTAGCCGACGCGCGGCGACAGGCCGTCGCCGCGGTCGAGAACTTCAACGAGAAAAAGCCGCCCGCGTCGCTTTTCACCACGACGGACGGCCAGGAATTCCGCGCGCTTCAGAAGCCGCTTGGGATTTGGTCCCACTGGCTTGCCGGTTGCGGGCAACGATCTCGTCTTCCGTTCAGGCGCTGAGCCGCTTGCGACCGCGGTTGCGGCGAGCTGCGACGACGCCGCGACCACCCTTGGTGGCCATGCGGGCACGAAAGCCGTGCCGACGTTTGCGGACGAGTTTAGACGGTTGGTAGGTACGCTTCATTTGTTTTAATACCGCGGGGTGCGGCCCTTCTTGATTCTGTCACTGTGTAACAGGAGCTTTGCCGGGCCGGCTTTGGCGCGATCGAAACCGCGCCGGGACGAATGGCCCGAGCGTGTGCGGGCTTATAGAAAGAAGGCTTTTGGAAGTCAATCCGGAGTCGTCGGGCGCAATCCGGCTCCGTTCAGGCCGGTTTATGTTTGCGACCAAGGATGAAATTGGCAAAAAAGCCGTAATCGCCTAATCTGCGTTGATCAAGTGATCGTGAAGACATTAGCCGCATGAGCGAAACCATACAGGCACAGGAAGGGATCGGCACGGCGGCGTCCACCGAGGCGCCAGCCGCCGTGCGCACGGTTCCGCTGTCGCGCGGCCTGTCGACCAAGCTGCTGCTGCTGACCATCGTCTTCGTGCTGTTGGCCGAAGTGCTGATCTTCCTGCCCTGGATCGCGAGCTACCGGCTGAACTGGCTGAAGGAGCGGCTGAGCACGGCGGCGGCGGTGTCGATCGTGCTGGTGCAAGGTGAATCCACCTCGCTGTCGCGCACGGCCCAGAACGACGTGCTGATGGCGATCGGCGCCAAGGCGATCGCGGTGCGCGACGGTGGCGTCTCGCGGCTGCTGGTGGTGGCCGAAATGCCGCCGAAGGTCGACGAGCACATCGATATCGCCTCGATCGGCATGATCAAGGGCATGACCGGTGCGCTCGACACGCTGTTTTTCGGCGGCGACCGGATGCTGCGCGTCTTCGGTCCGGTCGGCGACTCCGACAAGGAGTTCGAACTGATCATGCCCGACAACAGCCTGCGCAATGCGATGCTGCGCTATTCGCGCAACGTCGCCTTCGTCTCGCTGCTGATCTCGCTGTTCACCGCCATGCTGGTCTACGCCGCCATCGACCTGATCATGATCGGGCCGATCCGGACGATGACGCGCTCGATGCTGTCCTTCTCCGAGGCCCCCGACGATCCCGGACGGATCATCCATCCGGCTGCCCGCGCCGACGAGATCGGCGTTGCCGAGCGCGAGCTGTCGCAAATGCAGGAGCGGCTGCAAAAAATGCTCTCCGAGCAGAAGCATCTTGCCGACCTCGGCCTCGCGGTCTCCAAGATCAACCATGACATGCGCAACATCCTGGCCTCGGCGCAGCTGATGTCGGACCGCCTGCGCCAGGTCAAGGATCCGACCGTGCAGGCCTTCGCGCCGAAACTGCTGCGCGCACTCGACCGTGCCGTGTCCTATTCCGAAGGCGTGCTTCACTACGGCCGCACCCAGGAGCCGCCGCCCGCGCGCCGCCGGCTCCGGCTGCGGCAGCTGGTCGAGGATGTGCAAGGCCTGCTCGACATCGAGCAAGGCATCGAGTTCGTCAATTCGGTCGAGCCGGCCTTCGAGGTCGATGCCGATTCCGACCAGCTGTTCAGGGTGCTCACCAATCTGTGCCGAAATTCCGTGCAGGCGATGGCGGCCGACAGCGAAAACGCCCTGGTGCGCCGCCTGGCGGTTTCGGCCGTGCGCCTGGGCAGCGTCAGCCGCATTGCCGTCAGCGACACCGGACCCGGCCTGCCGCCCAAGGCGCGGGAAAACCTGTTCGCGGCCTTTCGCGGCTCGGCGCGCAGCGGCGGCACCGGCCTTGGCCTGGCGATCGCGCACGAGCTGATCCGCGCGCATGGCGGCACGGTGGAACTGGTCGAGAGCATTGGTGGGCGCACCACATTCGCCGTCACCATCCCCGACCAGCCGGTCCGGCTCGACCAGGCCCGCAACGGCCTGCGCCGCCCCGCCTGACGGTTTAGGGCGCTGGGTCGCCCGGCCCTCTTGTCTTCTGGCCCGATGCTTCTTCCAATAGCAGGAACCGGCTGAACTTCCGACCGTTGCCATCTGCCGGAATCCCAGCCTTCATCACCAACCAAGGCACTTGTGACAAAACTTTTGCCGGATCGGCTTGCTTTTCCGAAATTCAGTCGCTAGGGAACACGTCTCGTCGCGGCCGGTCGTTCACGATCGGATTGCGGGGCCATGGAAGACATGGCCTGTTGCGCGCCCGTAGCTCAGCTGGATAGAGCACCAGACTACGAATCTGGGGGTCAGGAGTTCGAATCTCTTCGGGCGCGCCATTCCATCCAGCTGAAATTGCTTGCCTTTCAGGCCTCGCCAATCAACCGCATCGGCATGATCGGGCTGGCGGTCAGCGCTGTCGCTGGGTACACGCATGAGGCACCGGTGTTGATGTTGCCGGCTCCCAACGCAAAACCTAGGGAATGACTGTCCGAAAAAGGCCGTTTTCAACTGCCGCCGATTCCTCGCGTTCTCATACATGCTGATCGGCGGGATGAGGCGCGCTCTCGCTCCGGCCCTCGCCCGCACCTCGAATTTGGTGCGCTTCAACTCCGGAAGAGTCTTCTGATGCTGCAGATGATCCAGCACGGTCTTCTGCGCGACGTTGCCAAACCCCCAAAGGCGCCTGCAAGCAGGGGCCTCTGTCTTCGACATGGGCCGTCACGTTCGATCTCGGTTGCCGGCGGACGATGCCGGCGCGCTCCCGGCTCGCACCTCCTGGAGCAGCAGCAACAGGTCTGCCTTGGCCCAAAGCAGATAGCAGACAAGCAATGTCAGCGGCGCTGCGACGAGCGTCCAGGAAGCGCCCGACCATACCAGTTGCAGGGCACCGCCGCTCCCCACCGCGGCCGAGACCAGCGCCGGCAGACGGCTGGCCAGAACGGCACTCCGGAACGGATTGGGCCAGTTGGCTGGCCAGCCGGGCAACGGCTTGCCGTCCTCGAAGGCGCTGCCGAACTTGCCGAGCGCATGCAGCAAGCCCGAGGTCGCCGCAAGCACAGGTTCGCCGAACAGGAACAGGGCGATGCCGAGTCCGATCGCCCCGACCCCTGACGTCATGTCGCCAAGGCGGTTTAGGGACACGTCTGGGGACGGCTTCCTGGCCCATGCGCGGCAGTAGATCTCGCCGCTCCAGAAGAAGACCAGCGTGGCCAAGGTGAGCGACAGGGCAGCGATGCTGCCAACGAAATAATCGAGGAGCGCGGCATGGCCACTCACGGCGGAACCCGGCGGCACGTCAACGATCTGGACCATGACGCCCGTCGCCAGCCCGAGCCCATTGCCGAGATTGTAATATCCTCCGGGACCTACCATGCGTGAACGGATTGCCGCGGCGAAACGCGACAGGCCTGAAGTGTCGCCCGGCTCTCCGGCGGCATCGGGAAGGTCATGCATGATCATTGATAACGAACCCCGCGATCAGGCAGCGCACGCAGAAGACGTGCTGGATCATCTCGATCCGAGCAGCAGACAGTTGGCCCGCACCTTCGACATATCGATGTTTCGACAAAAGCTGGTGTATGTGGCGCGCGGTGAGACCAGCTTAGATCAGGCCGCGGTCGATCGGGCTTGCTTCGGTGATCGGCTCGGTCGTCATCGTGCTCTCGTCGTCTCCCGCCCTGTTCAGATTGGCGCAGTGCGGGTGAGCGTTGGCGGGGACAATCTCATAACCGGCTGCGATCAACTGGAGACTCATCTCCTCGAAGTGACGCTTCGAGCCGCTGACGATCGATTCAGGCGTGTAGTTCCAGCCGTTGCTGGCAGCATTGGCCAAGATGCTGGCATAGGCATGCATGCTGGCGATTTTCACGTTTGATTCCAGCAACTGTCGGCACCCGCTTGCGAAAGAAGGTGACGGTTGGGCGGAATAGCCCAAGGCCGTGCATGCCAGCACTATGGATACAGGACGCATGGAACCCCCTTAGCCGATTGTTTGTTGCCGTTAGGGAAGCTTGCGCCGTGCGAGCCTGCGGCGGAATCGGGCAGATGCGGTATTCGGCCTAGTGCATTTGTAGCATTCTTCTGTAGCATTCTTCGGCTACGGAGGGGTTTCCAAGGACGGGGGTCCACAATGGTGCTCGGCGCTTCGAAAGCTCAAACGCTTGTCGCTTTGTCGGGTCGTGAGCGCGAGGTCGCGGAAAAATTCGCCGCCGGCCTGACCTATCGGGAGATCGGCAAGGCGCTTTTCATTGCTCCGGCCACTGTTCGCACTCACCTTGCGACCATCTACGGAAAACTTGGGGTGCGGACCAAGATCGGGCTCGCGGCGTACTTTGCCGGCGCTTCCGGCGCCCGGCCAGGCGGGCTGTCACCCCATCAAAGCGAAAAACCGCGGCTGGCGGTGATGCCGGTCAAGGGTCAGTTCGGCAAAACAAGGACCGATGCGGATGCATTGACGCGCGCGTTGACCGCAGAGCTCGGACGCTTCTCCCAGATCGGAATCGTCGCAGCGGCCACAATGTTCGCGCTCGCGAAGCGGCATCTCACTGTCAAGGAAATCGGCAGGACCACGGGAGCCAACTATGTCCTGGAGGTCGCGGTCCATAGCCAAGACAAAGCCATGCACGCCTTCGCGCATCTCGTGGACGCCGAGGAGGAAGTCGAGGTCTGGAGCGCAAGATATGATCTCGCCCAGACGTCATCGCATGACGAATTGACAGGCGTGATCAGCGGAAATCTCTTCCAGGTGTTGATGAAGCACGCGGCAGGCCCGCCCGCCCTCGAGGAAGCAATTCAGCACCACAAGCTCTATCTGAAGGCGTTTTACCACGTCGAACGGCCGACGGCGAAAGGCATGGTCGTAGCGCGGCGTCTCTGTGAAAGGCTCCTCGCCGCCGAGCCAGAGCATGCATTGATAAGGGAGACTCTTGCCTGGGTCGATTTCCACTCCTGCTTCAACGGATGGTCCATTGAACCCATCGAGGCCTTTCGCCGGGCTGGTGATGAGGCTCGGGCCGGACTTTGTGGCCATGACCGGGAAGCATCTCTGCACAGTGCTCTCGGATTGGCCGAGACTTATCTCGGAAACTTGCAGACGGGCCTTGGCTGCCTGTGGCGGGCCATCGCACTCAATCCGAACGATGCAGAGTGTCGTACCTGGCTGGGAATTGGGCTAACTTACGCCGGAGATCTCGAAGGTGCACAGGCAGCTTTCGCGCGGGCCGACCTTCTCAGTCCGAATTATCATCCGATCTTTCTGTTCAGGGGCGATGCCGAATACGCCGGCGGGAACTATAACGCCGCGACTGCCTCGTTTGATCGATTTCTGATGGTCCTGCCTGAATACCACTGGGCACGGCTCCTGCGGGCTGCATCATACATGGGGATGGGCGATCTCGAGTCTGCGCGGAAGGACGTGTCGTTCGTCTCGCGCGAGTCGCCCAGGTTGACCGGCGAGTATGTCGATCGATTGCAGCAAGCGCGCGGTCCGGAGTTTAGAAATAACCTGTGGTCACGCCTCAGCGCAGCAGGACTGCCATGGAAGTGACCTATCGAGGATGACATTGGGCGCATAGGGTCCGGTTGCGTGTCAACTTGCGTCATGGCGGGCTCCAACCCGAACGGCGGGAACGAGTGACGGCCTGCGACTGCACGGCGGTGGCAGGATGGCTGGTCAACACCGGCCACGCAATGGACTAAGCATTCGGGCGGCGCCTACGCGGGTCACCAGGACGAAGCTCGGCAAAGCGGCGCAGAATGCTGCAGAGCAAATCTTCGCAGCGCCGTCGTCCAATCTGCGTGGTAAGACCGCGACAAGGCGGAAACCAGCGGAGCCTGATTTGACCATTCCCCATACCCGCATCAAACGCGCACTTATCACCGGCGCGGGCGCGGCCGACGGCATCGGCTTTGCCATTGCCCGGCAGCTCGGCTATGCCGACCATGCCGTTTTTCTCACCGGTGCCAGTGCGCGTGTGCTCGATCGCGCCGTTGGGCTCCGTGCAGAAGGCATCGATGCCAAGGCCGTGGTCGCCGATCTCACCATGGCAGCTGATGTCGCGCGGCTGCGGGCTGAAGTCGGCGCCGTCGACATCCTGGTCAACAATGCCGGCATGGGCTCGCTGGCATCGCCATCGGTCGACAAGGCGTTTCTCGCCATGACCGAGGCCGACTGGGATCAGGGGATCGACGTTAGCTTGAAGACGGCATTCCTCGTCACGAAGGCCTTTCTGCCGGCGATGGTCGAAGCGGGCTACGGGCGCATCGTCAATGTGGCGTCGGTCACCGGCCCGCTGGTATCTTTTGAAGGCACGGCCGCTTATTCCGCCGCCAAGGCCGGCATGGTCGGCCTGACGCGGACACTGGCGCTCGAAGTGGCCAAAAGCGGCATCACAGCCAATGCCGTGGCTCCCGGCTGGATCGAAACGGGCTCGTCGAGCGAGATGGAGCGGCAAGCCGCCCTACATACGCCGCCAGCGCGGGCCGGGCGGCCGGATGAGGTGGCCGCCGCGGTGGTATTCCTGGCCTCGGAAGGCGCCAGCTATGTCAATGGCGCGCTGCTGGTGGTCGACGGCGGCAACAGCCTTCAGGAGCGCAAGGGCTGAGAACTCTGCGACTTCGCCGGAACGACCGGTGTTCATGATCGGACAGCGGGTCCGTGCTCTCACTACATCGTGCGCCAGGGCAGCTTCTATCGTCACCGTCGACTGCTCGATCTCACTTGACCTTCCAGCTGCTGGAACCCTTAGGGTCACGCGAGGTCTTCCGGCGGGCCTTTCATCGAGAGCAAGGAGTGGAGAAATGCATCGACGCGGATTTCTGACGGCAAGCCTGGCGACGGTTCTGGCGAGCCCGCGTGCGCTGGCGCAGACGAAGATGGACGATATGTCGATGCCCGGCATGGGCGGCCATGCCGGGCACGACATGGCCGCGATGGTGCAAGACGCGGTCACCCTGCCCGAAGGCCAGGCGTTGCGCGCCCTGCAAGTGCTTGCCAACGAAGCCGACCGGCCGGGCCTGCTCAGGGCGAGGCTGACCGCGGAACCGGCCATTGCGAGGTTCGCCGAGGGGCGCGACACACCGATCCTCGCCTATAATGGCATCAGCCCGGGGCCGCTGATCGAGGCCTTCGAAGGCGACCGCGTCGAGATCACATTTGCCAACCGCATCGATAACGAGGTGAGCACCATCCACTGGCACGGCATGCCGGTGCCCGCCGACCAGGACGGCAGTCCGATGGATCCGGTTGCGGCGGGCACCGAGCGCGTTTATGCCTTCGAGCTGCCGGAAGGCTCCGCAGGCTCCTATTGGTACCACCCGCACCCGCACGGCAAGACGGCAGAGCAGGTCTATCGGGGTCTTGCCGGCGCCTTCGTCGTCAAGGCCAAGGCCGATCCCATCCCGGCCGAATATGGCGACACGGTGCTGGTGTTCACCGACCTCAGACTTGCCGCCGATGGCTCGATACCGAGCAACAGCATGAGCGATCTGATGAACGGCCGCATTGGCGACCACGTGCTGGTCAATGGCCAGAAGAATCCCAGGCTCTCGGTGGCAAAGGGCGCCAAGCGACGCCTGCGCCTCTACAACGCCACCAACGCACGGTTCCTGAAGCTTGCCTTCGACGGCGCGACGATAACAGTCATCGGAACGGATGGCGGGCTGCTCGCGGCGCCGGTGGCGGCGGACGAGATCCTGCTCAGCCCGGGCGAACGCCTCGAGTTGGTCGCATCCTTCGACAGGCCCGGCCCCATCACCCTCGATACGCTCGGCTACGACCGTGGCTGGATGGGTCCCGGCCGCCCGGCCGATGCGGGGCTGACGCTGCTGACGGTCGATGTCTCGGAGAGCGAAGCCGAGGCGGTGCCGCAGCTGCCGGCGCGGCTGCGGTCGATCGCACCGTTCGCTGACCCTGTCCTCACCCGGCGGCTCGTTTTAACGGAGACCATGGCGATGAAACCCACCGGCATGGAGATGGGTTTCCTGATCAACGGCAAGGCCTTCGACATGGAACGCGTCGACTTCGTCGCCAGGGCCGGCGAGATCGAGCTCTGGGAGATAGTCAACGAGGCCGACATGGACCATCCCTTTCACGTCCACGGTACTCAATTCCAGGTCGTCGAACATGAGCGCGACGGCGCGGTGTCCAAGCCGCCCTATCTCGCATGGAAGGACACGGTGAACGTCGCCCGCGGCGAGACGGTGCGGCTCCTGCTGCGTCAGGATAGGCCGGGGCAGCGCATGTATCACTGCCACATCCTCGAGCACGAGCAGCTCGGCATGATGGGCGTGCTCGATGTCATGGCATGAAGTTCGGCATCGCGTTCGGAGCGGTGGTGCTGGCGCTGGCCGGTTCGCTGAGCCTCTCCTCGCCGCAGGCGGTCGCCTCCAGTGATGAGATCGTGGCCGCACGCCAGGCCTCGATGAAGGTTATGGCGGCGGCAGCGAAAACCATCGCCGAGATGTTCGGCGGCAAGCGCGCCTACGACGCCGCCAGCTTCAAGGCGGCGGCGGAGGCGCTCAGCGCCCGTACCGGACCCGCCCTGATGGCTGAATTCCCGGCGGGCACGCTGGGCGCGCCGTCGGGCGCCAAAGCGGAAATCGATCAGGCGCGGCCGGAGTTCGAGGCGCTCGCCAGTCACATTGGCGAACTCGCCGATGCATTGGCAGCCAAGGCCGAAACCGCGCCTGCCCGGATCACCTCGGACATGCGCATGGGCGCGATGACGTCAATGGACGGGGGCAGTCTGCTCGGCAAGCGGCTGAAGACAACGGAGGCGGATCCGGCCGGATTGCCGGCGGAGCATCTTCTGCACCTTATCCTCCAGGATTGCTCAAGCTGCCATTCCAAGTTTCGGCAAAAGGTGAAGTGAGAACCGGCGATCACACCGCCATTTGTTGCCCTCTTGTGCAGCGATGCGGAATGCCAGGAAGGCCACCTGTATCAAGACGCCTTCGCCAGAAAATTCCGATAATCCGACTTGGCCTGCAGCAGGCGCAGCACATTGTCTCGCGAGCCGCGCACATGGGCGCGTGCCAGCGTGCCGGCTCGGGCGGCGTCGCCGGCGCAGATGGCATCGACGATCTCGGCGTGCTCGTCGCGGGCGATCTTCCATTCGTCCAGCCACAACAGTTCGGTCCAGACGTAGTGCTGGCACTTGTCGAGAATGCCGCACAGCATGTTGTGCAGCATCACGTTGCCGCTGATTTCGGCGATGACGCGGTGCAGGTCGATGCCGACTTCCAGTTCCTGGAATTTTTCCCGGTTCGTGCGTTCCGGAATGGCTGCCAGCCGTTCGCATTCGGCCAGCATGGCGCGCAGCCGCGCCTTGTCCTGTTCCGTCGCCGCCGTTGCCGCAAGTTCCGTCGCATGGCCGTCGAGCAGTTCGCGGATCTCGAAGGCCTCGCGGAACATGTTGATGTCGAACTCGGTGACGACATAGCCTTGGCGCGGCCGGCCGGTGACCAGCCCGTCACGCTCGAGGCGATTGAAAGCCTCGCGCACCGGGGTTCGGCTGACCGTCAGCTTCGCCGCGATGTCGTTTTCGGTGACGCGGGAGCCCGGCGGGATCTGGCCGGTCACGATCATCGCCTTCAGCGCGGAGTAGACCGAGTCGCGCAGCGTATTTTTGGTTTCCTTGGCCAAGCTTCCCTTCCCACTTCTCCGGCCTTTCAGCCGGAACACGCATAGCTGTAGCCGCAGTCGGCGCAATTTGCCACGCCTCCGGCGAAGCCGTCCCTCACCAACCTGGTCCGGCACGAAGCGTACATTTCGAGCGCGCCGGCGGTGTTGACAACATCGATCGCTAGGCTACACTCAAAATTGTATACAAAATAGCATGCCAAATCAAAAACAATGGGAACACCGGTTGGAGAGCCGAAAAATGAACAGAACCAGAAACGTTAGCATCGTTGCGATGGCGGGCCTCATGGCTTCGTTCGCAGCCCCCGCCATGGCGGGCGACACTATCACCGTCGCCTCATGGGGCGGCACCTACCAGGAGGCGCAGACCAAGGCGTTTTTCAAGCCGACCGCCGACGCGCTCGGCATCACCATCAAGGAAGACACCACCAACGGCCTCGACGACGTCCGGCTGCAGGTGACCGGCAATGCGGTGAAGTGGGACATCACCGAACTTGGCGCCGACGAATGTGCGCGCGGCTCGAAGGAAGGGCTGTTCGAGAAGCTCGACTACGGCATCATCGACAAGAGCGGCATCAACCCGAAGCTTGTCCACGACGACTGGGTCGGCATTTCCTACACCTCGGTCGTGCTGATCTACCGGACCGACGTCTTCGGCGACAAAGGCCCGAAGACCTGGGCCGATTTCTGGAACGTGGAAAAGTTTCCGGGACGGCGCGCGCTGAGCGGCAGCCAGGCGACGGAAACGCTGAGCGTTGCCGCACTGGCCGAGGGCATTCCGATCGACAAGGTCTATCCGGTCGATATCGACGGCGCGTTGAAGTCCGTCGACAAGATCCGCGGCAATGTCGACGCTTGGTGGACCTCCGGCGCCCAGGCCATGCAGCTGGTTAAGGACGGCGAAGTCGACATGGCGAGCATCTGGAACGGCCGCGCCGGCACCTTGAAAAAGGAAGGCGCGCCGATCAGCTTTTCCTTCGACCAGGGCGTGCTGACCGCCGACTGCATGGTCATCCCCAAGGGCTCCAAGAACAAGGAAGCGGCCATGAAGGCGCTGGCGATGTTCGTCAGCCCGCAATTGCAGGCCAATCTGCCGCTCTATGTCGACAATGGCCCGGTCAACGAGAAGGCTTTCGAGACCGGCAAGATCCCGCAGGACAGGATCAAGGACATCAATTCGGCGCCCGAAAACGTCAAGAAGCAGGTGTTGCAGGATGCAGAATTCTGGCGCGACAACCTGGTCGAGGCGACGGAAAAGTTCAACAATCTGATCCAGCAATAGGCTGCGGCCGCAATCCAAACCACGGCAGGGCGACGCCTCGCCCTGCTTTCGCCGCCTCAGCCCCTGGGAGAGAAAAATCTTGTCCATTGCGCCATCCGCGTTCCCGATCGGCATGCGCGGGATCGAGAAACGATTTGGCAGCGTGCCTGTGCTGCGCGACCTCAACCTCGATGTCGAGGCTGGTGAATTCCTGACGCTGCTGGGGCCTTCCGGTTCCGGCAAGACGACGCTGCTGATGATCCTGGCCGGTTTCGTGCGGGCCAATGCCGGCTCGATCAGGGTCGGCGGCGACGAGATCATCACCACGCCGCCGCACAAGCGCAACATCGGCATGGTGTTCCAGAACTACGCGCTGTTTCCGCATATGAACGTCTTTCACAACATCGCCTTTCCGCTGAAGCAACGCGGCGTCGCCGCCGCCGAGACGGCCGAGCGTGTCGAGAAGGCACTCGATCTGGTGAAATTGCAGGGACTGGGCGAGCGCCGGGTCGACCAGCTCTCCGGCGGCCAACGCCAGCGCGTGGCGCTGGCGCGCGCCATCGTCTTCGAGCCGCGCATCGTTCTTATGGACGAACCCTTGTCGGCGCTCGACAAGGGCCTGCGCGAGCACATGCAGATCGAGCTGCGCGCCCTGCATCGGCGGCTCGGCATGACCACCGTCTATGTCACGCACGACCAGCGCGAAGCCATCACCATGTCGGACCGCATTGCTGTCATGAACGGCGGACGCATCGAACAGCTCGACAAGCCCGAAAGCCTCTACGCCAGGCCGCAAACGCAATTTGTAGCAGGCTTCATCGGCGAATCGAATTTCATTCCGGTCGAGTGCCGCAACGGCTCCGTCTGGTACGAGGACCGAAGAATCCATACGGCGGCGGCGACGCCGGCGGCAGGCCAGTACCTGATGGTGGTGCGGCCGGAAAAGCTGCGGCTCTTGGCAACCGCCGAACCGACAAGCGGCGTCAACGTGCTCAACGCGACGCTCAGTGACATCATCTATCAGGGCGACAGCTTCGTCTGCTATGCCGTGCTGCGCGACGGCCGGCAGCTGACTTTGCGCGACTATTGCCGCAGCGATGTGCTGGCGAAAATGCCGGCGCCCGGCCAGCCAGTCTCGTTCGGTCTCGATGCGCAGGACACAATCCTGGTAGCGGCAGACTGATGAGCGCGCAGACCGCCGTCATGCAGGAGAATGCCGGCCGCGCGGGCCCGGATTTGAACACGCAGGCGCTGCGCACGGACGCGCGGCGCGAGTCGTTGCGGCTGCTGGCGCTGCTGTCGCCGAGCCTGTTGCTGGTCTTCGCCATCATCATCGTGCCCATCGGCTGGCTGTTCTGGCTGTCGCTGTTCGACGAAGCGGGCGGCTTCAGCGCCGCCAATTATGCGCGATTCTTCGAGCAGGCCTCCTACATCAAGACCTTTGTCACCACCTTCAAGGTCGCCTTCATCGTCACCGGCGCCTGCGTGCTGCTTGGCTATCCCCTGGCCTACATGCTGTCGCAACTGCCGCGCCGCGCAGCGTCGATCTGCCTGATCTTCGTCATCCTGCCGTTCTGGACATCGGTCCTGGTGCGCACCTATGCCTGGCTGGTGATCCTGCAGCGCAAGGGCCTGATCAACAGCTGGCTGATCGACCTCGGTGTGATCAGCCAGCCGCTATCGCTCGCCAACAATTTTTCGGGCGTCGTCATCGGCATGACGCATATCCTGCTGCCGTTCCTGGTGCTGCCGCTTTACGCCTCGATGAAGACCATCGACACCGACTGCCTGCGCGCCGGCATGAACCTCGGCGCCGGCCCGGTCGCCACCTTCCGGCAGATCTTCTTTCCGCTGTCGCTGCCCGGCCTCGCCTCGGGCGTGGTCATGGTCTTCGTGCTGTGCCTGGGCTTCTTCGTCACGCCTGCGCTGATGGGCGGCGGCAAGGTCATCATGTGGGCGATGCGCATGGAACAGACCACCAGCCTCTATTCCAACTGGGGCGCGGGTGCAGCACTCGGCGTGGTGCTGCTGGTGGTCACGCTGGCGCTTCTCGGCCTGTTCCAGTGGCTGCTCGGCGCGCGCGCCACAGGTGTGTGGAGTTCGCGATGAGCGAGGATGTCGGCCTGCCTATCTCGCACCGGCAGCGGCTGTGGCTCTATTGCCTCGGCGGCCTCGTGCTTCTGTTCCTGATCGCGCCGTCGATCATCATCGTCATCATGTCGTTTTCGGACTCGACGCTGCTGCAATTCCCGCCGCAGCAATGGTCGCTGCGCTGGTACCAGACCTATTTCGGGTCGCTGGAATGGCGCGACGCGACGATCGTCTCGGTCAAGGTGGCTGTCATGACGGTGCTGGTGGCGACACCGCTCGGGACCGCGGCCGCCTATGCCATCAACCGGGGCACGCTGCGTTTCAACGGCACCATCAATGCGCTGCTGACGGCGTCGCTGATCGTGCCGGTGATCCTGATCGGCATCGGCACCTTCTTCCTCTATGCGCGCATCGGGCTCAACAACACGCTGACCGGCCTGGTCATCGCGCACACGGTGCAGGCGCTGCCGCTGGTGGTGCTGACCGTGCTGTCGGGCTTGCGCTCCTACGACATGAACCAGGAGCGGGTGGCGCGCAGCCTTGGCGCCGGCCGTGTCGCCGCCTTCTGGCAGGTGACGATGCCGCAGATCCGCTTCTCGATCGTCTCGGGCGCGCTGTTTGCCTTCATCACCTCCTTCGACGAGGTGGTGGTTTCGCTGTTCATATCGGGCGGCGAGACCACGACATTGACGCGCCGCATGTTCAATGCGCTACGCGACCAGATCGACCCGACGATCGCCGCCATCTCGACCTGCCTGATCGTGCTCTCGGTCGTGCTGTTGTCGGTTGCGCAGATCTTCGGCCGGCGGCATTGATTTCACCAGACGAATTCGCAGAAGTGACCCATGGGATATCCAGACAGAATGCGTGATTTCCAGTTTCCCGGCCGCTCGCCGGTTCGTGCCACCGAGGCGGTTGCCGCGACCTCGCATCCGCTTGCAACCCTTGCGGCCATCGACATGCTGCGCTCCGGCGGCAATGCCATGGATGCCGCGGTCTGCGCCGCCGCCGTGCAGGGCGTGGTCGAGCCGCAATCGACGGGCATCGGCGGCGACTGCTTCGTGCTCTATTCTCCCGGAGGCCAAGGTAAGGTGCTGGCCTTCAACGGCTCCGGCCGCGCGCCTGCCAGGGCGACGGTCGACTGGTACCGCGAAAAAGGCTTCGACCGCATCCCGTTGCAGGGTCCGCATGCGGTCACCGTGCCGGGTGCCGTCGATGCCTGGAGCCGCCTGCTCGAGGACCATGGCCGCAAGGGCCTTGCCGAGGCGCTGGCGCCGGCCATCCACTATGCCGAGAACGGCTATGTCGTGCACGACCGCGTCGCCTTCGACTGGGCCGAGCCGGAAACCGATCTGTCGGCCGACGAGCATGCCGCGCGCATCTTCCTGCCTGGCGGCAAGGCGCCGAAGGCGGGTGACGTCCACCGGCAGCCTGAACTGGCGGCGACCTTGCGTATCATCGCCAAACACGGCCGGTCCGGTTTCTACGAAGGCGCGGTCGCCGACGATATGGTGAGCCGGCTCAACGCATTGGGCGGACTTCATTCGGCCGAGGATTTCGCCGCGACCCGAGGCGACTATGTGGCGCCGGTCAGCACCTCCTATGGCGGCCATGAGATCCACCAGATGCCACCAAACAATCAGGGGCTGACGGCGCTCTTGATGCTCAATTTATTGTCGGGCTTCGAGCTTGGCGGGCTGGATCCCAATGGCGCCGAGCGCCTGCATCTGGAGATCGAGGCCGGGCGCCTGGCCTATCGCGACCGCGACCGCTATGTCGGCGACCAGGACCATGTCCCAGTGCCCGTGAAGCAGCTCCTGTCCGGCGCCTATGCCGACCGGCTGCGCGCCGAGATCGACCGCGGCCGCGCCATGACGCATCTGCCGCGCGTGGAGCTGCCCGGCAGCGATACGGTCTACATCTCCATCGTCGACCGCGACCGCAACGCGGTCTCCTTCATCAACTCGACCTATTATTCGTTCGGCAGCGGCGTCGTCGGCCCGAAGACCGGCGTCGTGCTGCAGAACCGCGGTTCGAGCTTCCGCCTCGACCCGGCGCATCCGAACGCGATCGCACCGGGCAAGCGGCCGATGCACACGATCATGCCGGGCATGGCGACGAAGAACGGCCGCGTGGTGATGCCGTTCGGGGTCATGGGCGGCGGCTATCAGCCGTTCGGCCATGTCCATCTGCTGACCAACATGATCGACTTCGGCATGGACCCGCAGCAGGCGCTGGATGCGCCGAGGGTGTTTTACAATGACGACACCGTGGAGGCCGAGCGTGGCGTTCCCACCGAGGCGATCGAGGGCCTGCGCCGGCGCAGCCACCGCATCGCCGAACCGCATCACCCGCTGGGCGGCGGGCAGGTGGTGCTGATCGACTGGGAGAAGGGGACGCTGACCGGCGCTTCCGATCCGCGCAAGGATGGTTTGGCGCTTGGCTACTGAGGCGATCCGTTGTCCAATGGCGTATCCATATCGAGGCAAGCCTGTCAGAAGGGCTCCCGCCAATAGTCGTTCGAAATCCAGCCGGTGATCATGACCCAAACTGAAGCCCACGCAGATCTCTCCCGCCGTCTCGCCGCCGGCGCCGACAACGCTCCGGCGATTTCGGCACCCGACAGGGCGACGCTCAGCCATGGCGAATTGCGCAGCCTGATCGCCGATACTGCAAAACAGCTGCATGCGCGCGGCATCGGCCGGGGCGACAGGGTGGCGATCGTGCTGCCGAACGGGCCTGAGATGGCCACCGCCTTCGTCGCCGTGGCGGCCGCCGCCTCGACGGCTCCGCTCAACCCCGCCTACCGGGCCGACGAGCTCGATTTCTACCTGACCGACATCGGCGCCAAGGCGATCCTTGTCGCGGAGGGCGAGACCGGACCGGCGGTGACGGTGGCCGAACGCCTCGGCATCGGCGTGCTGCGGCTTGTCGTGCAGCCCGGCACACCCGCCGGCAGCTTCACGATCGAGGGCGCAGCGATCGGACCACAGGCCGCGCCCGACATGGCGCAAGACAGCGACATTGCGCTGCTGCTGCATACCTCCGGAACGACATCGCGTCCAAAACTGGTGCCGCTCAGCCATGCCAACATCGCGGCCTCGGCTGCCCATATCGGCGGCACACTTGGCCTGACGCCAGATGACCGCTGCCTCAACATCATGCCGCTGTTTCACATTCACGGCCTGATCGCGGCCGTGCTGTCGTCGCTGGCTGCCGGTGGCAGCATCTACTGCACGCCCGGCTTCAACGCGCTGCGCTTCTTCCAGTGGCTGAGCGAGGCTCAGCCAAGCTGGTACACGGCGGTGCCGACCATGCATCAGGCGATCCTGCCCAGGGCAGCACGCAACACCGAGGCGCTGGCGGCGGCGCGTCTGCGCTTCATCCGCTCGTCCTCGGCGTCGCTGCCGGCACAGGTGATGACTGAGCTGGAGGCGACCTTCGGCTGCCCGGTTATCGAATCCTACGGGATGACCGAGGCCGCGCACCAGATGGCCTCGAACCGGCTGCCGCCGGGCCAGCGCCAGCCGGGCA